>CANQUZ010000069.1 GCA_947627165.1 uncultured Roseburia sp. | reverse complement strand
GTAACAGTTCAGCCCACGCCATTCGCAATCCCGCACTACGTGCTTCAAAATTGCTCATGAACGGGCGTTCCGCTCATAAACAGTCTCGTATGCTCATTCATGCAAGCATGATTCGCCTACGAGACTGCTTATAGCTGAACTGTTACAGGGGATTACAGGAAATTCTTGTTTCACATTGCGGCAAAAGTGAGAATGTGTTAAATTTAATAATATAATACGAAGGAAAAAGCCATGTGCTATGTTTTATGTAAATTGGTTGAAGAATGAGAAATCGAGGTGAGATACGTGTCAGATAATTATGATGCATTAAAATTGGAGAATCAGATTTGCTTTCCGCTCTATGCCTGTTCTAAGGAAATCATCAGGCTGTATAAACCCCATTTAGACCGGATGGATTTGACCTATACCCAGTATATCACGATGCTGGTGCTGTGGGAAAAGAAAAAAATGAGTGTGAAAGCGTTAGGAGAATGCCTGTATTTAGATTCCGGCACGTTGACCCCGGTATTAAAAAAATTAGAGCAAAAGAAATATATTACCAGGAAGCGGGCAAAAGAGGATGAACGCGTGTTGGTGGTGGAGCTGACGCCGGAAGGGGAAACGCTGAAAGAGGAAGCGGTGGAGATACCGATGCGCATGGCAGGCTGCGTCAGGTTGACGCCGCAGGAAACAAAACAGCTGTATGACCTCCTGTACAAAATGTTGGGAAAGTGAGCCGTTTTCTTAAACGCCAGGTATTGTCGGAAAATGGAGGGGGAAATCTTAAATTTTGCTTAAAATCGCGGCTATCCTACCTATATAAAATTTTTTTGTGTTACAATACGGTTAGAATCGTGCCATCAGGCGAAGCGGTTATCAAAAGCGGCCAGATTGCATTGCCTAGAACATAAAATTCGGAGGGAACAGGTTATGAAGAAAATCAAGTCGGACTGGATGAAACGCGGGATCTGCCTTGCATTGGCAGGGGCGTTAGTGTTGTGTTCCGAAAATGTCAGTTATGCAGCTTTTGCGGATGGGCAAGTTATTTCTGAAGCTCTGGCTGCAGAGGACAGCAAAGTCGCAATGGAGACGGAGAAGGAAGAGCCGGGAATCCAGGAGGCAGAAGAAGAAACCACGGAGATAAAGGACAGCACAGAGGATGGGAATGCCGCAAGGGAGTTGGCGGACGGCACGGAAGAAGCTTTGTCCGAAGAGGCGAGCAGTACAGAAGAGCTGGCAGATGGCATAGAAAAGAGCACAGAAGAAACTTTGTCCGAAAGAGCAAGCGGCACAGAGGAGCTGGCAGACGGCACGGAAGAAGTTTTGTCCGAAGGAGCAAGCAGTACAGAAGGATTGGTGGACAGCACGGAAAAAGCTTTGTCCGAAGGAGCGAGCGGCACAGAGGAGCTGGCAGACGGCACAGAAGAAACTTCCTCCGAAGAGGCAGAAAGCGGCCGCGGATTTGGGGAAGTGGACATAGAAAATACCGAGGAACTTACCGAAGAGGTGGAAGTGAAGGCGGAAAAGATCCCGAAAGGAATCACTCTGAGGACAGAATCGAACTACAAAGAGATGTTCCTGGGGGAGAAGTTTGAACTGCCGTCTTATACGATTCAGTATACAGATCCCAACGCAGCAGGCACGGAAGCGGCTGCAGAGTGGTCCACAGACGGACTGGGGATTGTTGCGTTAGCGGAATCGGGGAATAGCGTAACTGGCGTAAAGCCGGGCGTGACCGCGCTAAAGCTTACTGTAAAGGGCACGGATATCTTTACGGAATATTATGTCATAGTTGCGCCGGAAGCTCCTGCAAGCGCGTCAGTAGACAGCCTTTCCTGCGATGCAGTGGGACTGGCATGGGGAGAGGTGCAGGAGGCTGCCGGATACACGATTTACCGCAAAGCAGAGAACGAGGGGGATTTTAAAGTAATCGCCCATGTAGACGGCGGAAGCACCACGCGCTATAAAGACAGCAGCGAGATTAAGACAGGGACAAAATATACATATCGAATTGCCGCATATGTCCAGTATAAGGATGAGGCGGGGACTGTAAAATATGCGGAATCGCAAAAATTTGCGCAGATTGTGGCGGAACCCTCATTAGGGAAAGTCGGCGTATCAGGCGCAGTGGCAAAAGACTATGACACGGTAGTGGTCAGCTGGAATGCCTTAGAGGGGGCGGATGGCTATGCGGTGTACCGCGCCTCCGGTTCCTCTGGGAAGTTTGCAAATATAGGCGAGACAGGGGCGGATATGCTAAGCTACACGGATAGTGCACTGTCTGCCGGATCGACTTACCGGTATAAGGTAAGGGGCTACCGCACGATAGACGGCGGCAAAATTTACGGGGAAGATTCGGAGATTGTTACGGCAAAACCGATGCCCTCTGCATCGGTAATCAAAGCCCAGGTGAAAAGCGACAAAGCGGTGAAGCTGAGCTGGGAGAGCGTCAACGGGGCGGATGGCTACGCACTGTACCGCAAGGCAAGCGGAGAGGAAGCTTTTAAAAGGATTAAAAACTTCAAGGGCGGTTCCAACGTAAGCTATACAGATAAAAATGTCAAAACAGGGACTAAGTATAGTTATAAGATTAAAGCATACTGCACGGTTGAGGGCAGCAAAGTATGGGGCGGCGATTCCAACGAAGTGTCAGCAACGCCTGCCATCGCTGCGCCGTCCGGGGTGACGTTAACCAATCAATCTTATAACAGCATCTGCGTCAGCTGGAAGAAAGTCAGCCAGGCGGAGGGATACAGGGTATTGCGCGCTTCCAGTGCAAATGGCAAATATAAAACAATCGCTACTGTCAAGGGAAATACCAGCCTGTCCTATACAGACAAAAAATTAGCGGTTGGCAAGACTTATTTTTATAAGGTGTGCGCATACAATGCGGTCAATGGCAAAACAGTGAACGGGCAGCAGTCGAAAGCGGCGGAGGCAAAGGCAGTGGCTCCGGCTGTAAAGGTAAAAAGCGAAGCGGCAGGCGCATCTGCGGTGAAACTGACCTGGTCTAAAGTGACATTGCCCTCTAAAAACAGCGGTTATAACATTTACCGTGTGGAAGACGGGAAAAGCAAGAAAATCAAGAGCTGCAATTATAAGACGACTGCCTACACGGTAAAAGATTTGATTCCGGGCGTGAAGTATACCTTTAAGGTAGTGCCTTATGTAAGGGATTCGGAAAAAAATGCGGTGTTTGGACTGGATTCCAATCTGATAACGGCTGCGCCGAAATTGCTGGCCGTTACCATCGAAAAAGCGGAATCGGATGTCAATGGAAATATTCTGGTGACATGGAAAGCGACAAAGGATGGCGGAGAGGAGAAATATGTGGTTTACCGGGCTTCCTCTAAAAAGGGAAGTTACCGTTCTGTCGGATCCGTAGAAAGAAAAGAGGGCGTGGCGGATTATAGCTTTGCAGATCAGGATACTTCTTTTGGGAAGAACTATTATTATAAGGTTTTATGTACCAAAACGCTGGGTGACGGCACGGTGATGAAATCCGGCTATTCTGCCATACAGGAAGGGAAATCCGCTCCGGCGGCCCCAACGTTGACCGTGACCGAAGGGAAGTCAGAAAGCTTTAAGCTTTCCTGGGAAAGGGTAAAAGTTTCCTCCGGAAAATATGTGAGCGGCTATGCGATTTACCGCAGCAATACGGAGAAGGGAAGCTATAAGAAAATTAAGACGGTAAGCAACGGAAAAACAACGCAATATACGGATGAGGGGCTTGTCACAGGAACTGTTTATTACTATAAAATCCGCTCCTATTATAAATACGGAGGCAAAAACGTTTATAGTTCCTATTCGGAACCGGTGTCGAAACAGTCCGTGCCGGAAGCACCGGTGATTGAGGCGGAGTCCTTAGATTATCAGACGGTGAGGATTTCATGGAAACCGGTGGCAGGATGCAGCGGCTATCAGGTCAGACGCTCCGATTCGCCGAACGGAACTTTTAAGTCCGTAAAGAATATAAATTCTGCAAAGACCTTATATTATGACAACAGCGGGCTTACTGCCGGAAAGGATTACTATTATCAGGTCAGAGCCTTTGTTAAGAAGGATGGGAAAAAGGTATACGGGGCATATTCGGACGTGAAGGCGGCGAAGCCGCTCCTGGGAAAACCCCTGGATTTATCCGGAACGGCTGTGGATAATAATCAGATTAAGCTGACCTGGAAAGCAGTGGAAGGGGCAAAAACTTATACCATCGTAAGAAGCAATTCGGTGGATGGCAGTTACAAAATCGCCAGTGAGATTTGCAATACGAATTTCTTCCTAGATTCCAGCGTGACGATGGGAACGACTTATTATTACAAAGTGAAAGCAGTGCGGGACGGCATGGAAAGCGAGTTTACCAACCCCATTGGAGTTACCGCCACAGCGCTTACGCTAAGCGCTGACAGTGTGACAATGAAAACAGGAAGCAGCATGAAACTTACTGCATCCGTGCAGCCTTCCGCTTATGTGTCCTGGTCTTCGGACAATCCGCAGATTGCGGTGGTGACTTCCGACGGAACGGTTTACGCCTTAAAAGAAGGAACTGCCACCATCAACGCGACGGCAAACGGCGTGACCAAAAAGGTGACAGTGACGGTGAAAGATAAGATAGGGACGGAGAACAAGGGCATTGAGATTTCCAGTGACAATGGAACGGTAGATTTTAACGCTGTCCGCTCCGCAGGTTACGAGTATGTAATGCTCCGTATTACGAACGGTGTCACGGAGGACAAAAACTTCCGGACCAATTTAAAGGGAGCGAAAGAGGCGGGATTGAAAGTGGGCGTTTCCTGCTACTCTAAAGCACAGACGAAGGCTGCGGCTGTCAATGAGGCAAAGAAGGTTTTGAGTATCTTAAACGGGGAAAAACTGGATTATCCGGTGGTGTATGATTTAGAGGACATTTCTTTGCTGTACAACAATGTCACAAAGGCAGAGCGGACGGAATTTGTCACAGCATTCCGGTCTGAAATTATAAATGCAGGAAAGGGCTATCAGTTTATTTTAGGCCTCAGCCAGAGCCTGCTAAAAGAATATCCGAACAAATATATGGATACCAGCAAGCTGGCAGGCATTGACATCTGGGTATACAACTGCCGGACGGAGAGCCTCGGCCATGGATACCAGGGAACCGGGACGGTAGTGATGTGGAGATATACGGACAGCGGAACGGTAAACGGAATCAACGGAAAGGTTTGCATCAGCAACCGCTATAGGACATATTAAGAGTTTGGAAAGGAACGAGGATGAGAAAAGCAATCAAAAAATTACAGGCACGGTTGTTTGCGGGCATTCTGACGGCAGGGATATTCGTTAGCGGCATTCCGGCAGGACAAATCGTGTCCGCCGCCGAAACTCAGGCGGCGGAGCAGCCTGCCACGTCATCCGTCAGGGAAATCACGGGATTTGTCGGGCTTCCGGCGGAGAAAGCAAGTATCAAAGTCGGCGGCAGAGTTCCCTTAACCCTTTTGACTGCAAAAATGCCTTCCACTTTGGAAGTGTATCTGGATGGTTCAGGCGATACTGTCAGCATCTCGGTTGAATGGGAATGTGTGGGGGACTATGAAAATACCGATTATTTTTCCTATGAATTTGATCCGGTATGGGATGAGAGCCAGTACCGCTTAAGCCGGGAGGCGGAAAAACAGCTCCCTTATATCGGCGTGTTTTTCGCCGGCACAAGCGGAAGCTCCCTGCTTAAAATGGCGCCTTTGTCAGAGAATGAAAAGACCATTTATGATTTTTTGAAAAATGAATTGGGCCTAAACACAGCGGCGGCCTGCGGCGTTTTGGCGAATATCCAAAGCGAGTCTTCCTTCCAGCCAACGGCAAGCGTCTTAGACGTCAATGACAAAATCAGCTATGGGATCTGCCAGTGGAACGGCGTGCGCTTTGACGCCTTAAGGGAGTACTGTGACCAGTACGGCTATGACTATAAAACCTTAGAGGGGCAGCTGAACTATCTGCGGTATGAGCTGCAGCATACGGAATACAGCGCGTTTTCTAAAGTGAAAAATGTGGAAAACACTGCGGACGGAGCTTATGAGGCGGGATATAACTGGGCGCGCTATTTTGAGCGCTGCGCCAGCGTCTATCACGAATGGCGGGCAAAGCTGGCACGGGATACCTACTGGCCGAAATATAGCAGCGACAGTGAAAAAGAGCAAAGCAACAAAAAGAAATATACGATTACCTACTATCTGAATGACGGAACGAACCATGCCTCCAATCCCCAAAGCTATACGCCGGGCACGGCAACGATTACCTTAAAAGCCCCCACAAAAGCGGGATACACATTCCAGGGATGGTATCGGGACAGCGGGATGAGCAGTGGGATCACAAGCATTCCGAAAGGCTCTTATGGGGATGTAAAGCTTTACGCGAAGTGGAAAGCAAACCAGTACACGATCCGTTTTAATGGCAACAAAGCCACCAGCGGCAGTGTTGCTTCCATGAAATGTGAATATGACGGCAGCTATTATCTGAATGCAAATAAGTTTAAGAAGACGGGATACCAGTTCAACGGTTGGAATACCAAGGCGAACGGAAAAGGCGACTCCTACAAAAATAAAGAGGAAATAGAAAATCTTTCTGAAAAGGAAGGTGGCGTGGTAACTCTTTATGCACAGTGGAAACGGCAGACCTACAGCATAGAATACGTGCTAAACGGAGGGGAGCTGCCAGACACCGCCAAAAGCAGCTATAATGCAGACACCAAGACGTTTCAATTAAAAAATCCCACCAGAAAGGGATACGCTTTTGAAGGCTGGTACAAAGAGAAAAACTTCAAAACCAAAGTGACGCAGATCAAGAAAGGCAGTACCGGAAACCTAACGTTATATGCAAAATGGAAAGCGAACAAGTACAAGATCCGCTATAGGGGCAATGGCGCTGACAGCGGGACTATGAGCAGTGTGATTACCTGCACTTATGGGAAAAAATACACGTTGGCGGCGAATCAGTTTAAGCGTAAAGAGTATGTTTTTGCCGGGTGGAATACCAGGGCGGATGGCAGCGGCAAGGCGTATGACGACAGGGCGGCAGTGAAGAATTTGTCTTCCGGCAATCAGAAGACGGTTACGCTTTACGCTCAGTGGAAAAAGAAATCTTACAGCATCCGGTACTATTTGCACGGAGGCATGATGTTAGAGGAAAATCCGACTTCTTATTATGCGGATACAAAGACATTTTCCTTAAAATCTCCGGAGCGGGAAGGGTACCGGTTCCAGGGATGGTACACGGAAACAGCATATAAGAATAAGATTGCAAAAATACAAAAAGGCACCAAAAAGAATTATAAACTTCATGCGAAATGGGCGGTAAACAAGTATACAGTCCAGTTTGACGGAAATGGAGCGGACGCAGGAGCGATGGAGGATTTGGACTGCCAGTATGATAAAGCCTATTTCCTCTCACCCAACGAGTTTGTAAAGGAAGGATGTCAATTTATCGGATGGAGCTTAAGTGAGGATGGGGACGGCACATTCTATGGAGATGCGGTTGAGATTGAGAATTTAAGCGCAGACGATGGAGAGATTGTTACGTTGTATGCCCAGTGGGAAGAAATCGAATAAAAGGCCGCTTTTCCTGGGCGGAAAAGAAAAAGGGTTGTCGTGGCAGACAACCCTTTTTGCGCGTTATAATGGATAGATGCGTTAGCTTGGAATCGAGCAGTCTAAACCGCTGTGGAAAGAGAGATTGCCGTATTCCGCCAGAAAAGCCTGGATGCGTTTGGTCTGAATGCTTTTTTCCTCTTTGCTGTGGAGGATGGAATTAAGATTGTTCAGACGGATAAGGTAACGGTTCATGGATTTATCATAAAGCTCAAAAAAGGTATCGTGGGAGGTAAGGCTTTTGTCCCAGGGATTGCGCCAAAGTTTTTTCTGCAGGTTAAAGGGATCTGTGCGGAAAAACAGCGTGTCGCTGGGAATTAACGGAGAAAATAACGGATATCCAAGGCAATAGCGTTCGGTAAGCCGCACCACAGCTTTTTTCTGGCCGCTCTCGTCGTGGAGAAGCAGCATTCCGAACTGAAGGGAAAAGATAGCCAGGTGCATGGAACTCTTATAAATCCGCAGATTGGGATAGGCGTAGCGGTAGGCGTAATAGAGCATATCCGCCACTACGATCCTCTGGCGCAGCGTCAGGCTGATTGTATTAGCAGCATGGAAGTTGCAGGGCTTGCGGTGCAGTTTTAAGTCCAAAAGAGCCGTGTCGATGTCTGTCTCCAGATAGGCGTGTTTGGCAAAGTAGCTGGCCTGCTTTTTGATGTAGTGGGACATAGCGTAAATATAGGGATGGCAGAGAGTGTCCAGCGTGTAATGGCCCAGGAACCCATAGAGATAACTTTCTGCAATGGCGCGGTCATAAGGATTTTGAAAGGAGAGGCAGCGGGTCAAAAGGCCGCGGAAAAAAGCTCCCGTTTCCGTGGTATGGGCGATGGCGCCCAGGTTATGCCCCTCCAGAACATAGGAAGGAAGATAATAGAAAAATAAATCCGGCCCCTGCAGTCCTAAAGTATAAACGCTCCGGTTTACAGAGAGTATTTTTTTTAAATCATGGGTACGCTTTGGAGTGTCGCATTTTAGTTTGTGATAAGCTTCTGTTCCAAAAATGTAATGAGTTATAAATCCGGGCATAAAGGCAGCCCCCCTTTCGATATTGACATTATAATCGCTTTTTTTTAAGATGTTAAGATTCTGGATCTAATTTTAATAAAAATCTAATAAATGAACACCATGGACTGTGAAAGCTGGCTTAGAAAAAGCGCGGCTTGCTATTTTTTCCATTTCCGATTATAATGGAGAAAAAGTCCGATATATGAAGTACAGACAAAATTTATATGTCGGCGGGTAAATTGACTAAATTTTATGAGGGAGGTAATGCACATGAACAAGTATGTTGTGGAGTTTATTGGTACTGCAGTCTTAGTCATACTCGGCTGCGGAACGGCTATGCTGGTGGGGTGTGACGCGGCTGCAGGAGGCGGTTATATCTTAACGGCACTTGCCTTTGGATTGGTGATTGTGGGAATGGCTTACTGTGTAGGCAATATTTCCGGCTGCCATATCAATCCGGCAGTTTCGCTCGGAGTATTGATGAGCGGCGGCATGGATGGGAAGGATTTTGTAGGTTATGTGGTGGCGCAGTGCCTGGGGGCTTTGGCAGGTTCTGGCGTGCTGGCATTGATTTTTTCCACCGGAGGCGTGACGGATATGACGGGCGGCTTTGGGGCTAACGGGTTAGCCGGCGTGAACGGCAGCGCAGTATCCGGCCTTATCGTTGAGGTAGTTTTGACCTTCATTTTTGTCATGACGATTCTTGGCGTGACGGATAAGAAAGCGGGACATGGCTCATTTGCAGGCCTGGTGATTGGCTTCACGTTAACGTTGGTACATATTTTGGGCATCGGACTGACCGGCACAAGCGTAAATCCGGCAAGAAGCTTTGGCCCGGCAGTTGTGGCGGCGATTAGCGGAAATACAGAGCCGATTGCGTGCCTGTGGGTGTTCATCGTAGGACCGCTTGTAGGTGCGGCTCTTGCGGCGGTAGTTTATAAAGCTCTGAGAAAAGCGTAAAAGATGAAAGCGCCGAAACCTTGTTGACGAAGGGTTTCGGCATTTCTATGTGCCTGGGCTTAAAGCGCAGGTAACAGTTCAGCCCACGCCATTCGCAATCCCGCACTACGGGCTTCAAAATTGCTCATGA
>CANQUZ010000068.1 GCA_947627165.1 uncultured Roseburia sp. | reverse complement strand
GCGAATCATGCTTGCATGAATGAGCATACGAGACTGCTTATGAGCAGAACGCCCGTTCATGAGCAATTTTGAAGCCCATAGTGCGGGATTGCGAATGGCGTGGGCTGATCTGTTACATTTTACGACGACCATTTCACCTTATTGGAAGTAACGAACGCCGGACTCGAAGAGTTTTAAATCCTGCTCTCCGCTGATATTCACGGCAACGCTCCTGCCGCGGCGCTCAGAGTGCGCCATCTTTCCAAGGACGCGGCCGTCCGGGCTGGTAATTCCCTCCACAGCCAGGTAGGAACCGTTGACATTCCACTCCTCATCCATCGTTGGCATCCCTGCCTCGTTGACGTACTGCGTCGCCACCTGTCCCTCTGCAAACAGTTTCTCTAACCACTCCTGAGACGCAACGAAGCGACCCTCTCCGTGGGAAGCCGGATTGCAGTAAACTTTTCCAAGCTCTGCCTGGGCCAACCAGGGCGACTTATTCGTCACCACTTTCGTGTATACCATCTTGCTGATATGGCGTCCGATGGTGTTGTAGGTTAAGGTCGGCGAATCTGCCGTCTGGGGGCGAATCTCGCCGTAAGGAACGAGGCCCAGCTTAATCAGCGCCTGGAAACCGTTGCAGATTCCAAGGGCAAGACCGTCCCGCTCATTCAGCAGTTTCATAACCGCCTCGGTCATTTTCGCATTGCGGAATGCGGCGGCAAAGAATTTTGCAGACCCTTCCGGCTCGTCTCCCGCAGAGAAACCGCCTGGGAACATGACAATCTGCGCCTTTGCAATATCTTTTGCAAACACCTCTACCGATTCGCGGATGTCCTCAGCGTTCCGGTTCCGAAATACCCTGACAATCGTGTCCGCGCCAGCCCGCTGAAAGGCTTTTGCACTGTCATACTCACAGTTCGTTCCCGGAAATACCGGAATAAATACCGTTGGCTTTGCCACTTTATGTTTGCAGACATAAATGTTCTCCGCCTGATAAAGCCCCGTTTTTACCTCTTCTCTGTTGTCGGTTGAGCGGGTAGGGAATACTTTCTCTAAAGGATTCGTCCATGCCTCTAAGGCCTCCCCAAGGGACAGGTTCATGCCGCCGTAGAGAAAGCTTTCGGTTTCATTCACGCAGCCCGCCAAAACTTTCTGCCCTGCAAGCCCCGCTGTTTCCAACGCTTCCTCTACCCGCGCCATGTTCTCCGCCGGAACTTCCGCGATAATATTTCCAAAGCCAGGGCCAAATAAAACATCTGCGGTTATCTCCTCACGGACGGTCACGCCGAGTTTGTTGCCGAACGCCATTTTACTGAGCGCCGCCGCTAACCCTTTTCCGTCCAGCGCGTAAGCAGACACAATCGCGCCTTCTCCAATCAGGGTGTGGATAACTTCGTATAATTTCATCACCTGCTGATACACCGGCAAATCATAGGCGTCTTTTTCAATGGTCAAAAGCACTAACTGATTGCCCGCCGCTTTTAATTCCGGCGTGATAATCTCTTTCTCCCTCGCCACATCCACGGCAAACGAAACTAAGGTCGGCGGAACGTCAATGTCGTTAAACGTGCCGGACATCGAATCTTTTCCTCCGATGGAAGGAAGCCCCAGACCAATCTGTGCGTCATAGGCCCCCAGCAATGCCGCAAAAGGCTGGCTCCAGCGTTTGGGATCTTCGCTCATCCTGCGGAAATATTCCTGGAACGTGAACCTTACCTTGCGGTAATCCCCTCCTGCCGTTACGATGCGGGAAAGGGACTCCAATACGGCATATACCGCCCCGTGGTAGGGGCTCCAGCTGGATAAGTAGGGGTCAAACCCATACGCCATCATCGTGACGGTATCGGAAGTCCCTTTCATAACAGGAAGCTTCGCCACCATGGACTGGGTTTCCGTCAGCTGATATTTGCCGCCAAAGGGCATATAGACGCTGCCTGCTCCGATAGAGCCGTCAAACCGCTCCACCAGGCCTTTCTGCGAGCAGACGTTTAAATCCGCCAGCTCCTCTAACCATGCCTTTTTCATATCGCCTTCTGCCACTGCCTCGGAAACCCTGGCGGAAGTGATTTTCTTAAAGTAATTTTCTTCCGGATTTGGCATTTCCACAGTGACGGAAGTCTCCTGATGGGCGCCGTTTGTATTTAAGAATGCACGGGAAATATTGACGACTTCCTTTCCCCTCCACTCTAATACCAGCCTCGGTTCCTCTGTCACCACAGCAACCTCCACCGCCTCTAAGTTTTCCTCTGCGGCGTAAGCTAAAAATTTCTCCACATCTTCGGGGGCGACAACCACTGCCATACGCTCCTGGGACTCAGAAATGGCGATTTCCGTCCCGTCTAACCCCGCATATTTTTTGGGCACTTTGTCAAGCTGCACCCGAAGGCCGTCCGCTAACTCGCCAATGGCGACAGATACGCCGCCGGCTCCAAAGTCATTGCATTTTTTGATGATGGCAGTCACTTCCTCCCGGCGGAACAGCCTTTGGATTTTACGCTCGGTGGGAGGATTTCCCTTCTGCACCTCGGCTCCGCAGACAGCGGTGGACTCTGTATTGTGCGCTTTGGAAGACCCGGTGGCGCCGCCGATGCCGTCACGGCCCGTCCTGCCTCCCAATAAGACAATGATGTCGCCGGGATCCGATGTCAGCCTCTGTACCGCGCGCCTGGGAGCCGCCCCCAAAACGGCGCCGATCTCCATTCGTTTTGCCACATAATCCGGGTGATACACCTCTTTGACGTAGCCTGTGGCAAGGCCGACCTGGTTGCCGTAGGAACTGTAGCCGTGGGCCGCTTCCCGGACTAACTTCTTCTGCGGCAGCTTTCCTTCTATCGTGTCTTTTACGCTGACCGTAGGATCCGCCGCCCCGGTAATCCTCATTGCCTGATACACATAAGTGCGCCCTGACAAAGGATCGCGGATAGCGCCCCCAAGACAGGTGGCAGCCCCTCCAAAGGGCTCAATCTCGGTGGGATGGTTGTGAGTCTCGTTTTTAAAGTTGACCAGCCACTCTTCCACTTCGCCGTCCACTTCCACCGGAACGACGATGGAGCAGGCGTTGATTTCCTCCGACTCTTCCTGGTCTTCTAATTTCCCCTCTTTTTTCAGGCGCTTCATCGCCATCAAAGCCAGATCCATCAGGCAGACGAATTTGTCATCTCTGCCGGCATATAAATTGCGGTGGGTCGCCAGATAATCCTCATAAGCCCGCTTTATCGGCTCCGCATAATAGCCTTCCTCAAAAGATACGCTCTTTAATTCCGTGGAGAACGTGGTGTGGCGGCAATGGTCGGACCAATAGGTGTCCAACACACGGATTTCCGTCATGGACGGGTCGCGCCCCTCCTCATTTTTAAAGTAATTCCGGATATGGAGAAAATCTTTCCACGTCATGGCAAGGTTCAAAGAATCGTACAATTCCTTTAACTCCTGTTCCGGCATCTCAGAAAAACCGTCAAAGATTTTGACCTCTTCCGGCTCATCAAAGGTCTGCACTAACGTCTCCGGCTTCTCCAATCCTGTCTCGCGGGAATCCACCGGATTGATGCAGTGCTTTTTGATGGCGTTTAATTCCCCGTCCGTGAGATCCCCCTCAATGACATAGGTCACTGCGGTGCGGATGACCGGTTCCTCTGTCTCGTTTAAAAGCTTTAAGCACTGCTCTGCCGAATCGGCCCTCTGGTCAAATTGTCCCGGAAGAAACTCCACGGAAAACGCCCTCGCTCCATTTAAGTCAAAGGTCTCCTCGTAAATATCGTCCACGGGTGGCTCTGAAAACACCGTCACCAACGCTTTCTGATAGGTGTCCTCAGAAAGGTTTTCTATGTCATAGCGGATTAGCTCCCGGACTTTGGATGCGTTCTGAATGCCCAGATACCCTCTGATCTCGGATAAAAGCCCTTTGGCATTCACTGCAAATTCCGGTTTTTTTTCTACATATACGCGTCTTACATTGCTCATGTAATGTTCCTCCCATTTTACTATGGCGTCTTGTTTTTATGCTGCATTTTGCCCATCTTCTGTGTACGTGTAAAGTATAACATAGGTCGTTGGATAAGTACAATTAATATATTTAATTTGATTTATTATAGCAATTAATATATAATAAAGGGCAGAACAGACTTTTAAGTCAGATGCGGTTTTCATGCGCCCTGGCGTTCCCGAAATGGAGGATTTCTATGGATATTAATTACGAGCTTTATAAAGTGTTTTATTTTGTCGCCACTTCCTTAAGTTTTTCCGAAGCAAGCAAACAGCTTTTCATCTCCCAATCCGCCGTCAGCCAGTCCATCAAAACATTAGAGAAGAAGTTAGAGCAGCCTTTATTTATCCGCAGCACAAAAAAAGTGCAGCTTACCCCCGCCGGCAAACTGCTGCTAAAACACATTGAGCCTGCCATGAATCTCATCCGGCGCGGCGAGAGCCAGATCCTCGATTCCAAAAGCCTTGGATACGGACAGCTCCACATTGGGGCCAGCGACACCATCTGCCGCTATTTTTTAGTGCCCTATTTAAAACAATTTCACAAAAAATTCCACCATGTCCCCATCAAAGTGACGAACGACACTTCCCTAAACTGCGTGGAGCTTTTAGACCAGGGGAAAGTGGATCTGGTGGTGACAAACTTTCCAAATTCTAATTTAAACCACTCTTACATCCAGAAAACCGTTTGTAACTTTACGGATGTGTTCATTGCCAACCCCTCCTATTTCCACTTAGAACAGCAGGAAGTCTCCCTGGCGGAATTAAGGCAGTACCCGATTTTAATGTTAGACCGCAAAAGTACCACCAGCGAATTTCTGCACAATCTGTTTTTGCAGCATCAGTTAGAGCTGATTCCCGAAATTGAGCTAAGCTCCAACGATTTACTCATCGACCTGGCCCGCATAGGGTTAGGCATCGCCTTCATCCCGGATTACTGCTTGAGCAGAGAGTCGAAGGATCTCTATATTGTAAAAACAAAGGAGAAACTGCCCATGCGGCAGATGGTGGCAGCCATCAACCCCACGCTGCCTATCGCGCAGTCTACGGAAGAATTTTTAAATCTGCTGCCTACCATCACGCCATAGGGGAGCCTTTGGTTCAGACGCCCTGCCCACGCCAAAACTGCTCTAACAGCCCGCTTACCGTATCCAAGCGGCAGACGCAGTGTTTTTCCCATTCTCTGGGAAACAGCTTCCGGTAGTCGCTCTGCAAAAACCGTTCGTCCAAAAGTTCAATAATCCCGGCATCCTCCGCCGTGCGGATGACGCGCCCCGCCGCCTGCAATACCTTATTCATTCCCGGATAACGGTAAGCATAGTCAAAGCCCTCCCCGGAACGCTTTTCGTAATAGCGCATCAGAATCTCCCTCTCATTGCTCATCTGGGGCAGTCCCGTCCCCACGATAATAGCGCCAATGAGCTGTTCTTTTTTTAAGTCAATGCCCTCGCCAAAGATTCCCCCCAGCACACAGAACGCCACAAAGGAACCCTTTCGTTCTTTGGAACGCTCCTCGGAGAACTCCTGCAGAAATGCCTCCCGCTCCTCCTCTTTCATCCCGGACTGCTGGCAGGCAGTCTCTATGGGGAAAGCGCCGTCCCCCGCCTGGCACAGGATGCAAAAACACTCAAAGACGTCTTCCATCATCCGGTAAGAAGGAAAAAACGCCATATAATTCCCCCGCTTTGCTTCCGCCGTCCTTTTGATGTAAGAAGCGATGCGCTCATATTCCGCCTGCCCCCTTCGGGCGTATCTGCTGCTGACGTCGCTGCCAAGCACAAGCAGCCGCTTCTCCTCGGAAAAGGCAGTCTCTGCATAGACCGCATAATTATCCGTTTTGGTGGAGAGCAGATTTTTGTAATAGGAGATGGGCAGTAACGTAGCGGAAAAAAAGATGGTGGCATTTCCTTTGTCAATCCGCTCCTGCAAGTTTTTCGACGGGTCTACGCAGTAGAGCTTTATTTTAAATCTGCCCCCGGCTTCCTGCTCTGTGTAAATGACATAATGGTCGTCCACTAAATCGTAAATATTGATAAAATTCCGCAAGTTCAGGTAAAATTCCGTCACGCTCTTCTGGTTCGGAATTTCCGGCGCCTTCTGCAGGAACTCATCCAATTCCGAGGCAAGCTGCATGAGGGCAAGCTGCAGGTTCCCCACATTGTCATATAGTTGGTAGGTTTCACATTCCCGCTTATACTGAAGCAAAATTTTATTGCATTTATCCAACGCCCGCTCCGCTTTTTTGGGCAGATGGTTTTTCAACTGTTTTTTTATCTCCAGAAACTCTTCCTTATATAATGACGCACTGTACATCTCCCGGCTGCGCTCCACTAAATTGTGGGCCTCGTCCACCAGAAAAAGATAATCTCCCTGGTTCCCCTCCGCAAAAAAACGCTTTAGGCACACGTTCGGGTCAAACACATAGTTGTAATCGCAGATAATGTCGTCCGCCCAAACGGCAGTATCCAAACAAAGCTCAAAGGGACATACCCTGTGTTTTTCCGCCTGTTCCAACAGCGCCTCTCTGGTGATGACGTTTTCCCGCTGCAATAATTGAAACACAGCGTCATTGATTCGGTCATAATGCCCTTTGGCATAGGGGCAATGCACCGGATTGCAGTCCATCTCCTCACACTTGCAGAGCTTTTCCTTGGCAGTGATTGTGAGGATTTTTGCCTGGTACCCTTGTTTTTGCAGCAGTTCAAAAGCCTCCCGCGCCACCGTCCCGGTGATGGTTTTTGCCGTCAGGTAAAATATCTTATCCCCCAGCCCCTCCCCCACTGCCTTCACCGCCGGAAACACCGTAGAGATGGTCTTTCCCACGCCTGTGGGAGCCTGAATGAAGAGGGTTTTCCTCCGGCGGATGGTTCTGTATACCCCGGCTGCCAGCTCCCTCTGCCCCTTTCGGTATGCGTAGGGAAATTCCACGTTTTGGATGGACTCCTGCCTTAACCTTCTCCAATGATACTGAAAATCCGCCCATTTTTTATATTCCCTGATTAAGCCGCCAAACCACTGGGAGAGTTCCTCAAAAGAAAACTCATAGTGAAAATACCGAATTTCCTCCGTATCCAGGTTGCAATAGGTCATCCGTACCGCAATCTGATCCATCCCCTGCTGCAGCGCAAAAATATACGCGTAGCACATCGCCTGGGCTTTATGCACCCGGAAAGCCTCTTCCAGCAGGTCTACCCGCAAATAGACTCCCTTGATTTCGTCGATGATGACTTTCATCCCCTCTTCTATTTTCAAAGGGAGGGCAGAATCCGTGAAGGCCACGTCGTCCCCCGCGCCGGCTTCCAGCAAGATGCCATCGGCCCTGCCCTCCACCACAAAATCGTAATCCTCCTGCTCAATGGTAAGCTTCAGGGGAACCTCTGCGCGGTAGTTGCCTCCCATGCCCCTTTGGATCTTCCTGTGGATGCGGCTGCCCGCCTGCATGGCTTCCGGGGACGCCGCCCTCCCGCGGCGGTTGTCAATGTCGCCCTCCCGCAGGATAAATTCCACCAGATTGCGCACAGATATTTTTATGATTCCTTTGTCCTTATTTTCTATCCGTTTCTTCATAACCTGATTATATAACAAAAACAGCCTTTTCTGCAAAGGCTGTTTTCGTTAGCATTCCTATGATGTGACACATTACGCAATCGCATATTTATTTACGGTATCTTCAAAATGGTCATTCTTTCCGCCATATTTAATGGTCAATTCTTTGCAAACGCCTAAATACAGCATTCCCAATAATGATTTTGCATCTATGACAGCACGGTTATAAAATACGTCAATCTCAAAATCACATTTTCCGGCAGATGCAACAAATTCCCTCACATCTTCAGTGTCTGTCAGTTTTATTTTTCTTACTACCATATAACTTACCCTTTCTGAATCACTACAAAAAACATACACCATAGTTGGTATCAGTCTCGAATTATTACATAACTTCGCAGATTTGTCAATTTAGGGCATCTTCTTTGAACCGTTTCCTCTCTGAAAAAAATGGACAATTTTTAAATCCTATCGCTATCGTTTTCCACTTTTATGTACAATCATTTTTCCATATCATTCCTGCCAATCCATTTCTTCTTGTGTGTTTTCTCCAAAACTTCCAACTTTTTTCTTTCCGAATCATATTTTTTCACGAATTTCTATCATAAATCCTTTTATGATACTTGTTTTGCTTATTATTTAATTTTATAATAGAGGGAAACCATATGATTTTGATTGTGAAAAAGGCGGGATACTCTATGAAAATAAAAGAAACACTCATTGAAGAAATGAAACGTCAGCGTTTTCTTCCTATTACGGAAAATACCTTCCAATTATATAAAGATTTTGCTGCCATCGTTGACAGCCGCAACCCGGAAGAGCTTGCCCAGCTGCTCTTTTATGAAGGCGAATATTTTTTCCGGATAGGGAGTTTTGACGACGCCACGAACTGCCTCACGCGCTGCATCAAGGCACCGAAACAAAAGGCATTTAAGCGTTTAGAAGCCTTATCCTATAACATCCTGGGAATGATCTCCCATTTTCTGGGGCTAGAGGCCGTCGCCATTAACTGCTATTATATGTGCAGATCCATCAGCGAAGCCTATGGATTCACAAACGAACTGGTGATAAGCTGCATCAACCTGGGTTCTTCGCACACCATGTTAGAGAACTATGACACCGCCCTGGCGTTTTTTGACGAGGCGCTGTCCCATAGCAGGGAAGAGGACGTCTCCTATTATGTCTGCCAGGTTTACAGGGCCATGGTTTTTTACCGGAGCGATCAGAAAGGGCAGACTCTCTCCCTGATAGAAACCCTGAAAAATTCTCCGGGAAGAAACAATGTCTCTTTCGCCAATGCCGCTTTTCTGAATTTAAGCATCCGAATCCATCTTGACGCCGGAGAAGAGGATTTGTTTTTACAAAGCTTTTCAGATTTTCTAAATCTGCTGCTTTCTAACCATGATTTTTTGGAAGCTTCCGAATTTTATTTTGACGCCTGCAGTTATCTGTTATCCCGGAACCGGCAGAAAGAACTGCGTCAGCTTTTAAACGCCCTGCAGAATTATACCATCCAGACGCCTATCGTCTTTCTTCAGTATCAGATGCAAAAGTATGAGGCGGATTACGCTTTCCGTTATTTAAGCGACTGGGAATATTCCTTCTCCTGCAGCGAGTTTATGACCGCCCGCTTCCGCTACCTTGAGGAACAGCGCAAAGCAAAACTTTCCGCCCTCAAATTTATCGAGAATCGGCTGGAGCTTCACTCCGCTGCGGAGGGGCGTCAGGAGAAGAACCAGACGGATCAGCTGACGGGGCTTCTCAATAAACACACGATCCGATTTTTGATTGAAGAGGATTTAACCCATATTTCCAAAGCTCCCTCCGCCATGATTTTGGTGGACTTAGACCATTTCAGGCAGATTAATGACACCCTCGGCGATCTGACCGGGGACGCCCTCATCTGCCAGACGGCTTCCGTGATTCGGAATTATTTTAAAGACAGCGCCCTTTGCGGCAGAATCGGCGGCGATGAATTTCTGATTTACCTCAGCGCTGTCAAAGATCCCGACCAGGTGCTGCGCCTGGCAGAGCTGCTGCGGCAGGAGATTTATTGGAAAACCTCCCAACAGCTTATTACCATCACCACCCAGGCAAGCATCGGGGTATCGTTTTCCTCGGAAACCTGCCATAATTACGAGACGATGTTTGCCGCCGCAGACGCCGCCCTGTACTATGCGAAAAGCCACGGGCGCAACCAGGTGATTAACGCCGAGACGTTCTCGTCTATTTTTGTAACAGTTCAGCCATAAGCAGTCCCGTAGGCGAATCATGCTTGCATGAATGAG
>CANQUZ010000067.1 GCA_947627165.1 uncultured Roseburia sp. | reverse complement strand
TATATCTTATAAAAATTTTGGTTGACTGTATATGAAAAGCGTGGTATAGTGTTTTTAGAAAAGGAAAGCACCCACTCCTAAGTGGATGCTCCCGGTTGGTTCAATGCCCTTACGGGCACCGCCTATCCTGTGGGTCAGACAGGATAGGCATTTTTATTTTTGCTTTTTCTTTCTCTTTTGGAGAAAAGTAAGCAACGCTACAATCAGGCTTCCAAAGGCACATAACAAAGTTAATATGCCGATGAAAATCGAAACGATTTCAAAAGCTGTCATATAACGCCACCTCCCTTCCAACGTACTATGTACGTTTTGTACTACGTACATTTTGTACTATGTACGTTTTATTCCGGCAAGCCGGTCATTAAACGTCAGGAGGCCGCCACCCTGTCATGGGTACTTTCCTATGGCTTTCACCACGTTATCAATATACTATTCCCAGCATCACATTTCAATCGTTTTCTACATTTTTACAATACGGTTTATTTTTATTGTGACACAAAGCAAGGACCAAAAGTTCATCAGGGAACTTTTGGCCCTTGCTTTATCCTAAAAAATCACATTTACAGCTTTTTTCTTCGTACACTTAAAGTTATGTAACAGTTCAGCCCACGCCATTCGCAATCCCGCACTACGTGCTTCAAAGCCTTATTTAACCTTGATTTTTACCGAAGCCTTTTTGCCTGTTCCGTCTGTCGCCTCTGCCGTGATGGTTACGGTCTTTCCAATTCCCGCTTTCTTTGCCGTCACCTTTCCTTTGGCGTTCACCGCCGCATATTTCGTGTTGGATGAGGTCCATTTCAGCTTTTTATTCGCATTTTTTCCATTGGTTTTGACCGCGGCTTTCAGCGTCATGCTCTTGCCCGCCTTCAACGTCTTTTTCGCGCCGGTTATCTGTACCCTGGTCACGGCGTGTTTCATAATCTTAAGCTTTATGGAGGCTTTTACGCCGCTTCCGTCCTTTGCTTTCGCGGTAATCGTCACCGTCTTTCCGGCTCCCGCCCGCTTCGTCGTGACTACGCCGGATGCGTTTACCACCGCATATTTTTTGTTGCTGGACGACCAGGTCACTTTCTGATTCGTTGCTGTTTTGGGCGATATTTGGGCTGTCAGCCTGACTTTTTCCCCGGCGGCAGCCTGCTGTGTCGGGGCAGTGACGGATATCTTTTTCACTTTTACAGCTTTTTTCGCAGCGGGTTTCTTCTCTGTCTCCCCAGTAGTTCCTGTTGCTGGCTTCTTTGCCGCCTCGCTGGTGGTTCCTGCAGAGGGAGTCTTTGCTGCCTCTCCGGTCTTTTCTGGAGTTGGGCTCTTTTCTTCTTCCCCGGGTTGCTCTGTGTCTGGGGTCTTTTCTGCCTCGCCGGTACTCTCTCCGGCTTTTTGCGTTTCGACCGTCCAGGTAAACACAGCAGTTTCACTGGTCAGGTATCCCTCTAAGACTGCGATTGCCTTTACCGTCATATCTTCATTGATGGTAAGGCTTCCCGCATACTTTGCAGAGGATGCAGTCGGCTCTGTGCCGTCTGTCGTGTAATAAATGTCGGCTCCCACCGTCGCGCAGGTCAAATTCACTTTTGTGCCCTTTTCCACTTTTGTTCCGGACGCTACCGTCGCTTGCGGCATCGCCGCCCGCTCCTGGGGTTCCCATCCGGCGGTCAGAATAAATTCATAAGGAATCTCATTGTCTACAGCATATCGGTGGGCATAGGAATTTTCTATACAATAAATAGTCGAATTGCTGCAATTCCTAACTATTTCATCCCCGATGCTTGTCACGCTTCCCGGGATCGTTACACTCGTCAGACTGTAGCAATCAGAAAATGCAAAATCCCCGATGCTCGTCACGCCTTCCGATATCGTTACGTCTGCCAGGCTGCCACACCCAAAAAATACTCTGGCCCCGATGCTCGTCACGCTTCCTGGAATCGTTACACTCGTCAGGCTGTCACAATCCCCAAATGCATAATCTCCGATACTCTTCACACTTTCCGATATCGTTACACTCTTCAAGCCGCACCCTGAAAATGCCCCATCCCCGATGCCCGTCACGCCTTCCGGGATTTGATACTCTCCGCTTTTTCCTCCTGGATAGCTATGTAAGATACTTCGTTTTTTATCAAACAGTACACCGTCTTTAGAAAAATAGACGGTGTTTCCGTCTGCCACCTCTATAATCCCCGATGTTCGTCACGCTTCCCGGAATCGTTACACTCGTCAGGCTGCCACACCAACTAAATGCAGAATCCCCAATGCTCGTCACGCTTCCCGGAATCGTTACACTTGCCAGATTGTCGCACCCTGAAAACGCACCTGCCCCGATGCTCGTCACGCTTCCTGGAATTTGATACTCTCCACTTTTTCCTTCCGGATATCTATGTAAGATACTTCCTTTTTTATCAAACAGTACGCCATCTATAGAAGAATAGACGGTGTTTCCATCTGCCACTTCTATTGCGGACAATTTACTACAATCCCAAAATACATCATTGCCGATGCTCGTCACGCTTCCCGGAATCGTTACGCTCGTCAGGCTGCCGCACCAACTAAATGCAGAATCCCCAATGCTCGTCACGCTTCCCGGAATCGTTACACTTGCCAGATTGTCGCAATCCTCAAATGCACCTACCCCGATACTCGTCACGCTTCCCGGAATCGTCACGCTCGCCAGGCTGTCGCAATCCATAAATTCATAATCCCCGATGCTCGTCACTCCTTCCGATATCGTTACACTCGTCAGGCCGCACCTTGAAAATACCCAGGCTCCGATACTCGTCACGCTTCCCGGGATTGTTACGTCCGCCAGACTTTCGCACCCATAAAATGCAGAATCCCCGATGCTTTCCACGCTTTCCGGGATCGTTACACTCGTCAGGCTGTAGCACCAATTAAATGCATACTCCCCGATACTCGTCACGCTTCCTGGGATCATTACACCCGTCAGGCCGCAATCAGAAAATGCCCAATCCCCGATGCTCGTCACGCCTTCCGGAATCGTTACGTCTGCCAGATTGTAACAATAATAAAATGCATAATTCCCGATGCTTGTCACGCTTCCTGGGATCGTTACGCTCGTCAGGCTGTAGCACCAATCGAATGCATTTTCCCCGATGCTTGTCACTTTTTTCTCGGCAATCTCCCCCGGCACGATAAGTTCTGCTGCATCCCCTGCATAATCTATAATCTCCACGGTGCCATCTGGAAGCACTTGATACTTATAATCTCCCTCTTGCAAAGATTCCTCTTTTAATCTCTCCTGTTCCCAAATCAGCGGTTCTTCCGCTTCTTCCCGTATCTTCTGTGTTTCTTTCCTCTCCTGCGCCGCCGATACAGACACGCCGCCCCAGGACTCTGCCGCCACACCCACAACCATGCAGCCGGCCAGCAATAGGGCAAGACCTCGTTTTTTCATCCTTCGCTCCTCCTCGCCTCTCGATGTAGTTCCTTCATTCTTGCAGATAATGCCATAATTTTTCTATATTATAGTCATATTTTGTATTACTTTCAATGAATTTTTCTTTTTTATATGATTTTTTGAGTATCTTTTCATGTGCAATAAGACACAAAAAAGGTAACAGTTCAGCCCCAAAAGGGGCTTGCTGGTTTGCTTTGACTTCCTACTTCCTTATTTTTTGATCTGTTATATCTTATAAAAATTTTGATTGAATGTATGTTCCTATTTCATAATTATAAATCTGTTCCATATCTGCCAGTGCTTCATCTGTAATCTCAACTGTATGTTGCTTCATGCTAATGGTTCTCCTTAAATTTTGCAAACGCACTTGCTGCATTTTGCACTTTCCCGGCTTCTACATCATCATAACCTCGTTGCAACTTTAACTCATTCAGCATAACCGTTGACATTTCCTCTGCATTGCCGTATCCCTCTGTTTTGTATCGTTCCCGTATACATACATGGGGCACGCTTTCCGTTGTTTCCCCTGTGGACATACATCCTTCCGCCACAGTCAGCGGATGCGCCTCGCCCCACCCATCGAGAAATTTCCCTTTTTCCACCAACAAAAAAAAGCACATGGTTTACAATTTACTGCCCCATGCGCCTTTCCATTATTATAGGATTGTTAAATTTCTTGCTATGCCATAACTGGCGCTGCTAACTCCTTGACTTCCTCAACTGACAGGCCAGAATACAATGCTATCTTTTCTAATGGCAGTTCTCCGTCTTTAATCATGCGGAGCGCATTGTCTCTTCTAACTTCTTTTTCATTCCTCATATCTTCCATAATTTTGCACATGACCGCCACTCCTTTCTCGTCCTGCTTGAAGTACCTTGCTTTTTTAGCAAGTGCTTCATAATTCATATCATCTGGATTACTGCATGAAAAATCGTGCATTAACTTACCGACCTCATCATTGCCCCTATATTTGCCATTCACATATAGGATATACGAACCGTCACCAAACAATACTTTATCTTCCCCGATTGTAACATATCGCTCTACTGGATAGATCGGCTGATTTCCTTTCATTACATCATTTTCAGTTATAAAAATAACATAACTGTCGGGAATATCCTCCGTATCATCACCTGCTTTTAATATATGCGCGTCCAACAAGCTGCTTTTATTATACATGGGGCAATTCCTTTTGAAAACTGAATTTTTCGTGAAATTGAATTAAGAAGTCTTTTCCATTTTATAACTCCTGCTACAATCCCGCACTTCGTGCTTCAAACTTGCAGCTGTTACCAAAAAAGAGGATGCTCTTTCACCTGCATCCTCTCCGTTCTTTTTTGGTTATGTACCTGCTGTTTCCTGCTCTTTTAACTTTTTCTCATTCTCTTTTTGTTTCATCTTATTATCATACATTGCCGCATCCGCCCTGCAGAATACCATCCGGTACATCTTATCCATTTCCGCGTCATAGGTGGCAAGGCCGATTGCAATCTGCACTTTCTGCTCATATTTCGTATTATTGCGGTTAAATCTGTTAATCTCGTCATTGAAAATCGCCAGAAGCTCTGTTCCTCGCTTCGCTTCTTCGTTTTTCAAAATCACGACAAATTCATCCCCGCCAATGCGGTAAATTTCATTTTTCTTAAAGGTTCGCTGTATGATGGAAGCGGAATCCCGAATTAGCATATCCCCAAATTCATGGCCGAAATTATCGTTAATCTTCTTTAAGTTATTGATATCCATAACGGCTACTGCGTATTCCGCCTTCCCCTCCGCCATGAGTTTTTCTATGGATAAAACCGCCTCTTTGTAAGCCATCTTGTTTAAGGCTCCCGTCATGGAATCGGTGTAAGCAATCTTATTGATGTACGCCATATGGCTTTTGAGGCTGCGCACAGTCTGCTCAAAACTGTCCGCCAGCACCCGGATTTCATCTCTGGTATTGCATTCTATGGTTACGTCCAAGTCGCCTTCCGCTACTTTTTTCGCCACATCCGTCAGATTTTTCAACGGCTTGATGACCTTTCCCGTCACACGGTCCGCCAAAAACATAAAAACGACGGAAACGATTATAAGGAACACAATCGACTGGAACATCACATGGTTGCGCGCCTCGTTAATCTCTTTCGTGGGAACTGTCAGCACGATGAGCATCCCGTTTCGCAGCGTCTGAAACGTCATCTTTTTCTTCTCGCCGTTCCATTTGTAATCATAGATATACTTCCCTTCCGCATTCGCCAACAGGGACATCACCTGCCGGACATTTCCATGCAACTGCCGCGATTCCGCCCCATCGGGAAATTCCTTGTGGTAATAAACGTTTTTATCCTTATCTCCAAGAAAAGCGTATCCTGTCTCATAAACCTGGATAGAGTCTACGTGCTCAATCACGGTGCTCATCGCAATATCAATGCCGATGAAGCCAATGAGCTTTCCGTGTTTATACAGCGGGTTGATGTAAGAAATCACTTTCTCTCCGTTCGCAAGGCTTTCGTGGGGGAGGCACCAGCCGAATGTCCCCTCTTCCAGAAACGTTTTTAGCCACTCTGTGTTTTTATCCGCCCCATCGCCCGGCAGCGGGATTGGCTGAGTCTCCGCAAAGGTTTCCCCCGCCTTTTTCCTGACCAGGCAAAACCCATCTTTTACACCCTCAAGCCCTTCTTCAAAACAGATGTAGACGGCTACGCTTTCTTTTGCTTTTTCCACTACGTTCAGCGTCAGTTTTTTTGCCTTTTCCATGTAAGTCGTATCAAAGGGAACTTCTGTACTTTCACCATCCATAGCATAGAGCTGTTCCTGCACATAGCGTTGGATAATATCCACCACATCCTCTAGATCCATTAACAGGCTATTCATCTCCTGCGTCTCTTTTTGGCACATTAGATTCATAATCTCGACAGAATCTTTCTCCGCCACTTCTCCCGTATTACTAATCGCTATACCGATAAATAAAACAGCCGACAGCAGAATACACGCTAATACCAAAAGCCAAAACTTCATTTTGATGGATTTCATATGACGCCCCCTCTTTTCCCTTACGCTACTTCTATTATAAAATTTTTATAGAGAAAAGTCAAAAAATCTTTACTTTTATAGTCAAAATTTCTAACAGTTCAGCCCACGCCATTCGCAATCCCGCACTACGGGCTTCAAAATTGCTCATGAACGGGCGTTCTGCTCATAAACAGTCTCGTATGCTCATTCATGCAAGCATGATTCGCTTACGAGACTGCTTATGGCTGAACTGTTACAAAATTTCCAAACCTAATTCATCTAACTGCTTTGGATCCACCGTACCAGGCGCCTGCGTCATGAGACAGGAGGCGTCTTTTACTTTCGGAAATGCGATGACGTCGCGGATGGAATCCGCGTGTACCATATGCATCACTAGGCGATCCAGTCCATATGCCAGTCCGGCGTGAGGGGGAACCCCATATTGAAAAGCGTCTAAGAGGAAGCCAAACTGTTCATGGGCCAGTTCTTTGGTGAAGCCTAAGACTTCAAACATTTTTTCCTGAATCTCATTCTGATGGATACGGACAGAGCCTCCGCCTAATTCCGTACCATTTAACACAATATCATACGCTTTGGCACGGACGCTGCCCGGATCGGAATCAATCCTTTCCCAATCCTCTTCCATCGGCATGGTAAAGGGATGGTGCATCGCCATAAAACGGTTTTCCTCCTCCGACCACTCCAATAACGGAAATTCTGTGATCCATAAGAACTGATACCGGTCCGGATCCAATAACTCCAACTCCTTTGCCAACTCTAACCGGAGCGCGCCAAGCACATTCCATACGATTTTGTTTTTATCCGCCGCAAAAAACAGTAAGTCGCCCGCCTCTCCATCCATGGCTTTGACGAGAGCCTGCAGTTCCTCTTCGGTCATAAATTTGCCAAAAGAGGATTTATAGCTGCCATCCTCATTTACTGCCAGATAGGCAAGGCCCTTTGCGCCGTAACCTTTGGCAAACTCCACCAGCTTATCAATTTTTTTGCGCGGCATCCCGGCCTGTCCCTTCGCATTGATTCCCCGGACAGATCCGCCGTTTTCTAATGCCCCTGTAAACACGGAAAAACCACAGCCTGCCACAATATCGGAAACATCGGTCAGTTCCATTCCAAAGCGGGTGTCCGGCTTATCGGATCCAAAACGATCCATCGCCTCCTGCCAGGACATCCTTGGTAAGGGGAGCTGTACCTCCACCCCTATCGCCTCCCGGAATACATACTGCAACAGACGCTCGTTGACGTCTAATACGTCCTCCACGTCCACAAAGGAAAGCTCCATATCCGCCTGGGTAAACTCCGGCTGGCGGTCTGCGCGCAGATCCTCATCCCGGAAGCATCTTGCAATCTGAAAATACCGGTCATATCCGGAGCACATTAAAAGCTGTTTATAAAGCTGCGGAGACTGCGGCAGCGCATAAAAATGCCCCTGATGCACACGGCTTGGCACCAGATAATCCCTTGCCCCCTCCGGGGTTGACTTGCACAGCATAGGCGTCTCAATCTCAAGGAACCCTTCTTTTGCCATAAAATCCCGCATTAAGTAAGCCACTTTGCTGCGGAGCATCAGATTCTTCTGGATGTCGGGCCTCCTTAAATCCAGATAACGGTATTTTAAGCGCACCTCATCTTTGGTCTGGCTGTTTTCCTCAATGGGGAACGGCGGCGTCTCCGACTCGGACAAAATGCGGATGTCTTCGGCAATGACCTCAATATCGCCCGTTTTTAAGTGTTCATTCACTGCCGCAGACCGTTTCGCCACCTTTCCCGTCACTGCGATTACAAACTCGCTTCTTAAGCTTTCCGCCTTTCTGTAGCCCTCCGCTCCCACGGTTTCCTCATTGAATACCAGCTGTAAGATACCGGACCGGTCTCTTAAGTCGATAAAAATCAGACTTCCTAAATTTCTTCTTTTCTGTACCCATCCCATGACGGTTACAGTTTCATTGATATTTTTGTTAGAAACCTCGGCGCACCTGTGGCTCCTGTGTAAACCTTTCATTGATTCTGCCATAACGCTCTATCCTCTCTTCTCTGCGCGGTTTTCTTATTTATCATGATGAAAAAATTCCACGATTTCATAATATCCTTCCGCAGCCAATTTCTCCTTCTGGAATTTTTTATTTTTGTTCATGCGCACAATCAGCACCTGTTTTCCCTCAGCGCGCTCCTGCTGCGCTTTCTTTATGACCTCGCTGAGCTGCTCCGCCGGATAGCCCTTCTCAATCAGGTAGGCGGTTTTCGGTCGCTGATCCGGCACCTGGAATCCGCTCTCCATCAACAGAAGAATGATCCGTTCAAACCCTATCGAAAATCCGCAGGCCGGCACGTCCTGCCCCGTGAATTTTCCTACCATCTTATCATAGCGTCCGCCGCCGCCGCAGGAGAAGCCCAATTCCGGCATGGAAATTTCAAAAATCGTTCCCGTATAGTAGCTCATTCCCCGGACTAATGTGGGGTCAAATACCATCTGGAAAGACGCGGACTTAGCCGTCTCCACACTGTCAATAATTTCAAGCAGGTTTCGCTCCACTTCCTCCTCTAAATATCCCCCTAACGTTTCCGCCAAATACCGGATGCCGTTATCCGCCGTTTCCACGCCTTCAAACAACGCTAAATACTTATCCACCGCTTCTTTTGCATAGCCCTCTTTCAGCAGTTCTTCCGCTACGCCCGCAAGGCCGATCTTATCCATCTTGTCTAAGATGATAAAGACCGTATCAAACGTTTCTTCCGCAAAGCCGCTGTAAGCCGCCATAGCCTTTAAGATACGGCGGTCATTGATGCGGATTTGGAAATTTTCAAATCCCAGCCGATGGTGGTGGAAGTCGCCAAAATCAGTTCGATTTCCGCCAGACTTCCCGCCTCCCCGATGATGTCAATGTCGCACTGCATGAACTGCCGGTATCTTCCGCGCTGCGGCCTGTCCGCCCGCCATACATTCCCCATCTGCAGCGCCTTAAAAGGCGAGGGCAGTTCGTTGACGTTATTGGAATAATAGCGGACTAAGGGGACAGTCAAATCATAGCGCATCCCAAAATCCACTAAATCGCTCTCCTCTTTCGCCGTATCTATCTTTAATTTTTCACCGCGCTTCATGACTTTAAAAATCAGTTTCTCATTTTCTCCCCCCTGCTTATTGCTTAAATTCGCAATGTTTTCCATACAGGGAGTCTCAATGGGAGTAAACCCAAAACTGCGGTAGGTATCTTTGATGACCTGCTGCACATAATCGCGTATCTGCATTTCCTCCGGTAAGATATCTTTCATGCCGTTGACCGGCTTTTTGCTCAATGCCATGCAATTTCCTCCATCTTCGTGATTTTTCGCTGTATCATTTCATCGGTGCGCTCTATGTAATGCTTTACATCTTTTACATTTTCCACACGGGTAATCAGGGGATCCTGCTTCCCATGATACTGGACAAATTTTGTGACTGCCCCTGCCCCCAGAGACAGAATGGTCTGTTTC
>CANQUZ010000066.1 GCA_947627165.1 uncultured Roseburia sp. | reverse complement strand
AAATATCCTATCTGATTGCCTGTATTATTGAGTTTTCAAGGTGCGAGGCCCATTTTTGCTATGGGAAGTTTTAGTTACTTACATACCTTTGATCTTACAGTTCATCCGAACGGTCTGATTCATCAAGCAATGCGTTTATGACCTCCCCGATATCCGCATTGACCATGATACTTCTGCCCTCAATCTCCTCCGGACAGACCGCCTCCCCATAATTCACGCAGACATACGTCGCCCTTGGATTCTCCGCCGTCATCCGCCAGAACGGGTACTTAATGATACGGGGAGTGTTGTAGCTATTGCGCACCGTTTTTGCAGGAATAATTGGTTTTTGTTGCGCGCATTTCCTTTTGATGTTATATTCTTATATATGAATAAAGAAAGAAGGCTATTGAATGGATTCACCACAGACAATAAATGGTTTAATGCGGCATTTACGAAATGACTGCAACATTAATATCAGCGGTAGTTTTCAAAAACAGCAATTAATCAGTTATGGTTACTATCATGGATATAAAGGCTATCGATTTATAAAGAACAGACATAATAGAATCCCATTTACGGAGTTTAGTGAAGTAGTTGCAGTAATTGAGTATGACAACAATTTAAAGTCTGCATTGTATTCCGACTTAATGTTTATTGAAACTGCCATAAAGAATATCGTATGCAATGAATCTGTAAATGGATTAAAACTTGGCACATTTGAGTATGTCTATAAGGAACGTATGCGAGATAATACTACAAATACTAAACTACAATCCAAACGGCTCAAATTAAGAAATTCTGTATATTCTAAATTATCTTCCCGTTACCATGATGAAGAAGGCAATGATAACCAGATGGTTCGTCATTTTTACAACAGAGGAGAAGATGCTCCTTTATGGGTCGTTTTCGAAATACTATATCTAAGTGATCTCGCCAGCTTTTTTGAGTGCCTAAACGAAATAATGAGAGAACGCATCATGACACAATTAAATATGTTTGATGTTTCTATTGATACAAATAGAAATCTGCTTAGTTGCATACTGTATACTCTAAAATCACTTCGTAATTCAGTAGCTCATAATAATATTATTTTCGATACTAGGTTCAAAGACAGAAAAATCAGTCCTGTACTAAAAAAATGGGTTGAAAAAGAGACGGGTATACAAAATATCACTTTATATTCTCTGATTGATTATATAATCATTGTATGCTGTTTACTAAAACGTGTTGATTTCAGTTCTATAAGAGCGAAACAGCTGGTTCAAGCCTATAAAAGCCAAAATCAATTGCTTCAAAACAATGTTTCATCTGTAATCTATGCACAAATTATACAACAGAATGTTTCTCAAAAACTTTCTGCATTAGAGTCATACCTTGATACATAAGTAACAGTTCAGCCCACGCCATTCGCAATCCCGCACTACGGGCTTCAAAATTGCTCATGAACGGGCGTTCTGCTCATAAGCAGTCTCGTATGCTCATTCATGCAAGCATGATTCGCCTACGAGACTGCTTATGGCTGAACTGTTACATACATAACATAATAATAGATAAATTTGTCTTGCATTTTTCTGAATCATATTGTATATTATAGTTATTGAAAGAGGTGTATGTTTTCGGACTGCACTGGGGGAGTCACTTTGTGGCTCCCTTTTATGTTGTACATTTGCAAATAACCATTATCATGATTCTTTTACACATTATATTTGATTCAGCACCGTCTCTACAGCTTTCCCCATATCCGTATTTTCACAGTGTCGTCGAATACGGTTCAACACGGTGTAATACGGTCAAATCGCGTCATAGTCTGTGACCCCCTTATCTACGATGGCTTTCAGATCCTGTGGCGCAAATAGTTTCCATCGGTTATGAAGAACAAAGTCGCTTTGCTTTTCAAAGAGATAGGTTTTACTGGCAGAGGATCGCTTTTCACATTCCGTAAAAAAATATTCCGGCAAAGATAGTTCATCCTTCAGTGTTTCAAGAATATACCCGGTTTTTTGATATAGCTGGCCCCGACCGTAAAGTTCCAACGCGGTAAGCAGCTTATCGGGATCAAGCGAAGGAATCAAAAGGAGACAGCGCAGCAATTCTTCCAGACCGCCGATCTTTTCAAAATCTGCTATGCTGTCTATCACGGTCCTCTCCAAAGAAGTCACACGGACACCGGTATCCGTTTCTGTAACCCCTGCCTTTCCCCGGCAAATCAGCGGACAGTAACTTACACCGTCATAGGAGAATGAACGGACGCGTTTTTCAGTAGCGAAATACACGTCATAAAAAACCTGATTCCCATATCCGTAATATTCAAAAGCGCTGTGGTGAGACACACAAGCGTCGTCTGTCACGCGGGAGGCAATCTGATAGCGATTTGGAATTGCCTGTCCGGTTTCCATGCTGATGACCGCGTACAGGTCACGTCGTACACGCTCAATATATCCTTTTTGCAGATAATTCTTTATCTGCCATACCGCCGCACTCTCTGATCCTGTGAGATGAACCATATCTTTATGGGTAAAACAGCGTAAAGCAGCAAGCTCTTTATATCGTTCCATTGCATGGCCTCCTGTTAATTTTTACTATAACGCAAAACAGCAGAAAATACAATGGTTTTGAACATATTTAGAAATATTCATGTAACAGTTCAGCCATAAGTAGTCTCGTAGGCGAATCATGCTTGCATGAATGAGCATATGAGACTGCTTATGAGCAGAACGCCCGTTCATGAGCAATTTTGAAGCACGTAGTGCGGGATTGCGAATGGCGTGGGCTGAACTGTTACATATTCATTTTTAAAAACACGCAAAACAAAAGGAAAAATATCTGTTTTGTGTAAATATGAAAATACTTCATTCTCTAAACCCAACATTTCTTTACATTAATAAAAATCATGTCCCGAATTCTATATAAAATTCGGGACACTTTACATACCCCGCCCAAAACACGGTTTTATATTTGCAACGAATTTTATGTATTTTCCGTTGCATTTCACTATAAAAGCCCCGTCTCCATACAGGAACAGACGGCAAGCTTGCTTGCCAGTCTGTTCCTGTATCAGAGACGCTAAACCGTATGAGCAAAACAATTTGCGAATATGGGTAGGTTGCTGAACGTCCAGTGGGTGTTCGCTTAGCACCGACCGGAGCGAAGACCGCGAGAGTGCAAACGCACGAAGCCCCCGGTGGGCTTTTATTCATGGTAGCGCCGGGCATACCCGGCATGGAAGTTTACTTTCAGGAGAGTGATGATATGTGCGACTGCTTTTTTATATTTTAGTTACTTACATACCTTTGATCTTACAGTTCATCCGAACAGTCTGATTCATCAAGCAATGCGCTTATGATCTCCCCAATATCCGCATTGACCATGATACTTCTGCCCTCAATCTCTTCCGGGCAGACCGCCTCCCCATAATTCACGCAGACATACGTCGCCCTTGGATTCTCCGCCGTCATCTGCCAGAATGGGTACTTAATGATACGGGGTGTATTATATCCTACCCCCAATTCCATGAACACCACTTTTTTCTCTCTGTTGTCCGCAAGAAACCCCTCATATCTTTCTGCCGCTTCATCCCATCCCTTATCCTGAACAAAAGTGCTGTCCGCTCTTAAATTCATGCTCATCGGCCTGCCGCATCTCGGACATTTGGGAATCAATTCCGATGGGATGTCTAGTCTGACAGAAAGCCCTTCCGGCTTCACCAGCACCCCATCCTTTATCTCGAAGCCTTCACGAATCAACATTTCTTTTATGATTTCTTCGTTGTCATAAGTTTCACAGTGGCAGGGTTTGCTGCACTGAAACAGACCATAGTCGCCTTGGGTATAGAATAATCTCTTCTTATCAAATCCGGCTTTCTGAAAACAGTGATCCACATTTGTTGTCAATACAAAATAATTCTTATCCTTCACAAGCTCAAAAAGGTCCGAGTACACCGGCTTTGGCGCATCCATATATCTGTTCACATAAATACATCTGCTCCAAAATCCCCATTTTTCTTCCAGGCTGGCATATTTGTAAAAGCTGCCGGAATACATATCGCGGAATCCGTATGCCTTTTCCATATCAGAAAAATACGCATCAAAACGCCTGCCGCGATAGGCAAATCCCGCCGATGTGGAAAGCCCTGCGCCTGCTCCAATGATGAGTGCCTCGGCCTGCTCGATTTTCTCTTTTATCTTTGCTATCTTATCCGAGTAACTGCTCATAGAGTCTCTCATCTTCATCCTTGAAAACATTAAATACCACCTTCATCTTTGATTTTGTCTCAGCTTTGTATTTCTTTACGGTCTCTACCGCAATCTGGGCCGCCCTTTCATTCGGAAACCCAAATACCCCCGTTGAAATACAGCAGAACGCTATGCTGTTTACGTCATGTTCTTCTGCTATGCGCAGACACGACTCGTAGCATGATCGTAATAAACGCTCGTGTTCTTCTGTGAGATTTCCCTGTACCATCGGGCCAACCGTATGAATCACATAGTCACAGGGCAGATTAAATGATGGAGTAATCTTAGCCTGCCCTGCTGGTTCCTGATATCCCTGTTTCCGCATCATGTCGTTACAATAGTTCCGTAATTGGATTCCTGCATATGTGTGGATGCAATTATCAATGCAATTATGGCAGGGCTGATAACATCCTGTCATCCCGCTATTGGCCGCATTCACAATGGCCCCTGCCTTAATCCTTGTGATATCCCCCTTCCAAAGATAGATATCGGGCTGCATCTCATCCGTATCAGCAAGTGTCACGATGCCCTTCTTCTCCGCTTCTTCGGAAAGATACGAATCCTGCACTTGTAAAAAAATATCATCTATTCCACCCGGCATCCTCACATTCATAAGCGACCTGAGCAGTTTTTTCTGCTCACTGTCCCTATCGGGAATCTGTATTTTGTCATACTTTGGCTGCTCTCTCAGCAGCCTTTCAATCAAGTATCTTCTTCTGTCTTTCTGATCCATTTTCTAATCACCGCCTCCACCAAACAATTTCCTTTCATATGGTGTATCCTTTTCTGTTTTGCAGGATTTTGATTGGACAGCTTCATTTTACATCAAACGGGAGGACTTTCCTTAATAAAGATAGGAAAAGACGATGGAACCTATCACCGTCAGCAGGCCTGATACTACAATCGACAGGCTGCTTATGGCTCCCTCCACTTTGCCAAGCTCCATCGCCTTTGCCGTCCCGATGGCATGGGAAGCCGTTCCAATCCCAACGCCCTTGGCTATCGGATTGGTTATGCCAAATAACCGGCAGACCGGTTCCGCAAGGATATTCCCAAGCACGCCTGTTACAATAATGACCACCGCCGTAATCGGCACATTGCCTCCCAACTGCCCTGATATTTCTATTCCGATTGCTGTCGTAATGGATTTGGGAAGCAGGGTAACATAAGATTCATGGCTGAACCGAAATGCCGCCGCCAAAATCAACACCAACGCCATGGATGTGATGGCGCCCGATACAATCCCCGCCAAAATGGCTATGCTGTTTTTCTTTAGCATCTCAAATTGCTCATAGAGCGGGATCGCCAGGCAGACTGTCGCCGGGGTCAGCAGGTAACTGATATATTTCGCCCCTGAAAAATACGCCTCATAAGGTATTTTTAATGCTGCAAGAGCCGCCACCGTCAAAACAATCGCAACCAACAGCGGATTAAACACCGGCAGTTTCCATTTGCTTCGCAAGTATAATCCCGCCTCATAAAACAGCAGGCTGAGAAACGCCCCAAAAAAGACCGATTGCGTGAGAAAATCAACCATTTTTCCCTTTCCTTTCCACAAAATGCTGAGTCACACGTCCCGAAACTCCCATGACCAAAACCGTAGTGACCACAACTACGATTGCGTACTGCACCCATACGGATTTTATCTTATCCCAGGATTCCAAAATGCCCACTGCTGCCGGAATAAACATAACCGGCATAATCTCAATGAGAAAATGCCCGACATCCTGAACTGACTCATAGGAAATTTTATGGGTTGCCAGCCCTGTGAACAAAATCACCATTCCGTAGATGCTGGAAGGTATGGGAAGCGGCAGAAAATAACTCAATGCTTCTCCCGCACAGGTTACTGACAATATTATCAAAAACTGTTTTACAAATTTCATCCGGTCCTCCCTCCTGTGGCTGGCAAGCCCTCCAATCCTATCAGTTCTTCAATCAACACATTGATCTGTTCCGGTGCGTCGGAGTTGGAATTATGTCCTGCATTTTTAATCCATGCGATCGGTATCCCTGTCTTTTTGTGCCAAGCCTTATTGTATCTGATGCAGGAACCGGCATGGTCTTTTTCGCCGCAGATTAGCAAAGCCGGACACTTAATTTCATAAGGAAGATTCTTCTCGATTGCCTCTGCCAGAATCTTAAATCCGTGCCCTGCAAGCTTCGCATATCTCTCCTGATCGCCGTCATAGACCATCATCATGCTTCGCATCAGCATCCTCCCATAGTCGGAAACAGCAACGCCGTTTGTCCCCTGCTTCAAAAGCCATTTCCATGGATAGTACCGATAAACCGGCTCCATGCGTTTCAAAAGCCAAAGTTCTGCTGCAGTGATATAGTTTCTTTGCAACGGGGCAGAGTCAATAGAGATAAATCCCCGCAGCCTTTCAGGAAATAGCTGTGCATACATCTGCCCCACATAACCGCCCATAGACTGCCCGACAATGACAACATTCTTCATATTTTCCCGTATCAAAATCTCATTCAGCCATCTTGCTTTATCTTCAAGAGAAAAAGTGAGGGAAAATGGCCATGACGCGGTATGCCCCGGTGCGTCCCATACAAAAACGGGGCATTTCCTTTCAAAATATGCAATCTGCTGATCGAATAATCTGTGGTCGGCAGTCAGCCCCGGCAGAAACACAAGGGAAGCCTCAAAAGTATCTGCCTCTTTCCCTATCCAATAATGGATCGCACCGCAAGGTGTTTCATATCTTTTTTCTACCATAATTCAAAATTCCTCAAACCATGTGCTTGACATAAAAAATTTTCTATTTCCAGTTCTTCCATTCTTGTCCTATTGCCGCCTACTGAAACACTTCCATCATAACTCCATGTTCCATGTCATCAATACTGTAAATCATATCCATGACTTCAAATGTCTCCCTCAGATTGCCTCTGGCGCTCTTCCATCCAATTCCATCTGTAAACCATACAAAGGCAAATCCATCTATTGTGTCAGCCTCCTGTGAAAGCATTTTATAACTTCTTGCAGTTTCATTAAGTTTAGATCCTCCGCCACCATAGAAGTTTGTCTCAATGCCATAAATCAATTTATCTGTCTTAATTACAAAATCAAATCTTTTGGCAGCTTTCCCCTGGTTTGAAAGTGCGGATAAATCAATGCCCCATTTCGTTTCAATCTCCTTCAAATACATTTCTTTGAAATAATTCACATTCTTCTTAAATCCTGCTGCCACAATATACTTTTCAACCAAATCTTCCATTTGGTGCCCGCCGCGATTTTTACGTCCATTAGAATCCAATCCTGTTTCAATTCCTAATGCATAGTCTACCAAATTATTTACAAGATGATTTGCAAGCATATCAAACAATCCTGTTTTCCGCATAAAGACCTTATATTGCCCCACATCATAATTCATTTTTTTGAAATGATATAAAAACGCGCCATCTTCATCCTGAGCATAAATTTCATTCCCTCTCACTGCCAGCAACAGTGGTATACATTTCAATGTTTCCGGATATTTTTTCGCAATATTCTCAAACTCTTCCTCAATATTCTTTGAACCAATCAGTGAGTTCAAAATATTTAATTCCATCTTAATTTCATCTACATTCTTTACTACTTTCTCAAAATCTATGTAATAATCGTAGCTTGAGATACTAGGACGGAATTTACTAAGCCATTCATCAAAATCTCTCATCTGCCAATGCTCCTTATAGTGATATCGATTTTATCTTCTGAAAATTTCCAAATTGCCTTACACGGATTGTACGAACCATCCTCCGCAATTAGTCCCGATTCCTGATACAAATCTGTTACGCTCATTTCAATGCTCTTTCGCATCTTCATAAACTTTCTCCAATCTCCGCTTAGATATCTCCAAGTATTCTTCACTTATTTCTATTCCAATAAACTTCCGTCCAAACCGCACTGCCTCTACCCCGGTCGTTCCTGAACCACAAAAAGGATCTAAGATAACTTGCCCTTCCTTCGTCGATGCCAGTACCATTTTTTCAAGCAAATACTCTGGCTTCTGTGTCGGATGCTTGCCTTCTGTCTTTTCTGAAGGCTTAGTCAATGCACCTGTCCACACATCCTTCATCTGCTTCCCATCATTCATCTCCTTCATCTTCTGATAATCAAAAAAATGCCGAGACTTCTTATCATTCTTCTTTGCCCATAAAATGGTTTCCGTAGAATGTGTGAAGCATCGACATGATAAGTTTGGTGGTGGATTTGTTTTCTGCCAGGTTATGTTATTAATGATTTTGAAGCCTTCCTGCTCCAACGCCATACCAATCGAATATATATTGTGTAGTGTTCCCGATATCCAAATCGTGCCGTTCGGCTTTAATACTTTCTTACATAACTTAATCCACTTTCTGTTAAACTTATGTTTCTCTTCGACGCTAGTTCCACTTTCCGAAAGCTTATCCCATGAGCCTTTATTTACGGAAACCATTTTCCCGCCCTGACAGGTGATACCGTCATTGCTCAAAAAATATGGCGGGTCTGCAAATACCATATCCACAGATTCCGGTTTCATTTTGGTTAGGATTTTAAAGGAATCACCTAATAGCAACTGTGCTTCTTCCGTCTCAAAGTATGATGTCACTTTCTTTATAAATAAATTCTCCACGTTCCTGACTCCTTTCGTAATTGCATATAATCACTTCCTCCCCCACTCTGTTAGAGGCATCTGAATTAATCATACGCTTAACGCTTACCATATCTATCCTGTAGCCCTTATTGCCATACAGCTCATGGATCAAGTCTGTATTGTGATTGGTGAGCATACAGTAGCAGCCTCGAACGGTTAATTCATCAAAAAGGGCAGCCAGCCGCCTATGACTTTCTATGTCAAATCCCTCCTTCGTATATGCTTCAAACGAGGTAGGATTCAACGGTGCATACGGGCTGTCGATAAATACAAAATCGCCCTTCTTGGCATCCCTGCAAGCAACTTCAAAATCCCCGTCGATAATGGTGACTCCTTGAAGATATTCCGAAATCTCCATGATGGCATTTTCATCAACGGAAGCCCTTCGGCTATTGTTGTATGGAACATTAAAAAGTCCCTTTCCATTTACACGATACAAGCCGTTAAAACAATGCTTATTGATAAATACAAACAATGCGGCCAATTCCACATCATACTCTGCTTTCATCAGCTTGTCATTGTAATGCTCCCTAATAAAATAATAATATTCTTTACTGAGAACTTCCGTTCCTTTTCCCGACATTTCCGTATCAAGCTTTTTTACAGCCCCCAGAAACGCTTCCGGCGCATTGCGTATTTGTTGATAAGCATTTATCAAAGCCTTGTTGATATCATTTATCAGTGCATTTGCAGGCAGCAATTCAAATGTGACCGCACCACCGCCTACAAACGGCTCAAAATAATTATTATATTTTTCAGGCATTCTCTCCTTTATCTGTGGGAGCAGCTGACGCTTTCCGCCAGCCCATTTCACAAATGGAGCGACACTTGAATAACTCATCTTGTTCCTCTTCTCTGTGCCCTAAAAAGGACAAACTTTTACATATCCATTATACTTACCAACATCCAAAATAACAACTATAACTTTCACCCTCTTAGAATTAATTGTAACAGTTCAGCCATAAGCAGTCTCGTAGGCGAATCATGCTTGCATGAATGAGCATACGAGACTGCTTATGAGCAGAACGCCCGTTCATGAGCAATCCGCTTACGATAGTAAGATTTGAAGCACGTAGTGCGGGATTGCGAATGGCGTGGGCTGAACCAATGTCATTAAGTTAGCACCAGCAACATAAGGC
>CANQUZ010000065.1 GCA_947627165.1 uncultured Roseburia sp. | reverse complement strand
CCGTTCATGAGCAATTTTGAAGCACGTAGTGCGGGATTGCGAATGGCGTGGGCTGAACTGTTCCCTAGTCAAGGGAGGCAAACCGCTCCAATACCATCATCAGATTGGCCGTCTTATTGTCATAAAATCCATCCTCCGGCTCCGCTTTCCGTATCACCAGCCGCTCATACAGTTCCTCCACACCGCCCCGGACATAGGAGTGGAACATTTCCTGATAATAATCAAACTCTTCTTTGCTGGATGCTCCGCGGAAAGCCTTCTTTACCGCCTCTTCCGCCGTCATGCTGTCTTTCTTGTCCAGCATAATGATCATCTGCATGATAAAATCCAAATCTTCTTTTGCCCGGATCATCTGCTCTGGAAAAATACTTTTTGCATCTACCGGCGAATAATCCACCGGCGCTTTCCGATCCACGCGGAAGCCCACCACTGCCGCCACAAGATATAAATCAATCAACCGTTTGAAGTAGGTATGCTCATAATCATTCGCCACCCACAGTTCTCCCGCCATTCTGGCGTGCTTTCCGTAAAACTGAAACTCTCTTTTGAAAAATTCATAATCCGCCATAAAGGTTTTCCCCTTCCTTATGAATGCCACAACCGTTCCGCCGTTACCCAATCCGCCGGATAGAGGCGTACGCTTCCTCCGCCGCCTTTTCAATCTTATAAGACGCTCCCACATAATCGTCCAGATTTGTGTATTTCCAGTCTTTTTCCAACATAAATAAAATAACCTGCTCCGACACTTCCGGCAAAACTCCGGCAATCAGGCGGATGTTTTCATCACCTAATTTTGAGAAAGGCCCGTCCAACACAATCGGCAGGGTATCCCCCTCCCCAGCCATCCCTTCTTTCTCCGCTTTTTTCATTCTGCTGTACTCCATAATCGTTACGATAAATGCAAAATTGCGGGCTATTTTTTCTCCCTCGGACAGATTCTTTTCCTCCCGGAATCCAATATCCGTCTGATAGAGCATCTGGATTTCATACTGTTCATTCAGCTGGATTTTTTTGTCTTTCGCATTGAACATTTTAGAAAAGTTGTTTTGTATCAATCGGTTCAATTCTAAAAATGTCTGGTTCTCTTTTTTCTCAAAATCCTGTTTCAGGCGGCTATACAGCGCTTCCGCAATATCCAAACGGTGTCTCCAACGCCTATTTTCCTCGTTTTTTGCCTCCTGGCTCTGCATTTCCGCCTCTAAACCGGCTATGCGTTTTTTATTGCTTTCTATCCTGCCTTTCCATTCCCCTTTTTCCGCGCTGAGTTTCTGTATCTCCTGCTGATAACTTTTTAAATATCTTCTTTTTTCTGCAAAGTCAATCTGCCCGTCCATCCGCCTTTCTAAGTCCGATATCTCGTTACAGGTTTCCTCGTACTGCCTTAAGCTCATATCCACATTCTGCGCCTCTTCTTTTAGCTGTGACACCGCTTCGCTGCTGCGGTTCTTCCAGCGCGCGCCCGTCTTTTCAAATTCCCCTAACAGAGAGCCGATATCGGCTGGCGGCAGGTAATTTCTCTGCTCTAACAGGCAGGTAAGCTCCTTAGAATTTTCCGATAAGGGCGTCCCGCAGATACATCTGCCTGTCTTAATGATATAATCGATGCTCGCCTGGTGCATATGGGGAATGTCCCTGCGTTCCCCGGCCACTGACCTGACCATTTTTAAAGACGCCTCTATCATAGGCCTTGCAAAAAGCATATACGCCTTATCGCTGAACTCATTCACCAGACTCTTATAATTGCTAAGAGCCTTCTCTCCCTGGGTTCTTCTTACCACCTGCAAGTGCTTATGCTTTGTCTGGAAAAGCTCTGTATCTTTCTTTTCCTCCAAAAACTTCTCGATTTGTGCGATTTTTTCGGAGGCATTTCCGATATTGATATCAATGGTTTCTATTTTCTCCCGCGCCTTTTCTATCTCGCGCTCCAACTGGTTTCTTTCCCGTTCCAGATGGTCATACATACTGCCCTCGCCGGAAATCTTCCCCTTTATTTTTTTAATCACCGAATTGCTGCCCATTTCTTTCAGGTGCCAGATGGCTTTCTGATAAGAGGAAAGCCCCGTTAAAATATGTACCGATTCTTTGATGTTTTCCCTTACCCCATTCACCGTCACATCGCTCCAGCGCTCCCCGTCAAACAGGAAATAATGGGACAGGTTTCTTGGAAACATCTCGTTGATTACTTCCTGTATTTTTTCCGGATCCACCGATATGCGGTTCTGGGGATCGTTCCTGTCGGAAATCTCCAGCGTCACTTTCTTGTAAAGCTCCCTTGCCTCCAGCTTAGGATACGCTCGCCCATAAGTAATCTCCCGGAAAATATTGTACTGTTTTTCTTCGTCCACCGCCTCAATTTCTACGGATACGCTTGCCCTGGAATCCGCGTTCATCATCGCTAAGATATCATTATTCAAAAGCTGATAATCCGCCTGCTTTTTATCCCGCTCTGCAAGGATCGCCTCATAAAGCCCAAATCGGAATGCCTGGGCAATGGTGGTCTTTCCGACGGTGTTGTCCCCCAGCACTACCGTGACGTTTTTCTCTGGGTCACAGCTAAAAGCAATGGTGTTCGTTCCCTTGTATCTCATAAAGTTATTTATCGTGATCCTGGTAAATTTCATCTCTTCTGATCCCCCGTCATCACACTCTTTTGGCATAATCCACGATGATCTTGAATAGTTCTTCCGCCATACGCTGGTCTGTTTTTGCCTTGCTGCGCAGGTTTTTCCGCTCCAACTGCAGCACTTGTAAAATCATTTCCCGCATGATGCTTTCTTCCATAGATTTCATCCTGTTACCTCCCCAAGCAGTTTTTCAATGTCCCAATGGGCAAGAAGCTCTTTATATAATTCCTCCGTCCGCCTCTCGATATGTTCTTCATCCCAGATTTTATCTCCCTGCTCATATTGGTCAATGATATCTTTGGTCATTTTCAGCTGTGTCCTGTCTTTATATCCCTCTTTTACACTTTTCCCCTCATGGCTTCCCTCCATTTTTATTTTATATTCGCTATTCCGCAGATGCCCGTTTAATTTCTGGGTAAGCAGTATCATATTTCCTATTTCTTCTATTTTTGCATTTCTCTCATCTTCGGAACAATTCGACGGCAGAGGCCAATGGTCTTTCCACTTTTTCGGCATGATATGTTCCAGCTGGTACTGAAACGCCAGTTGGCCCATATCATCCTTTTCATCCCATCTTGTTAATTCTAGGCAGAATAGCACAATTTTAGCCACATCCTGCTGCCTTATCTTTTTTAACGCTTCTTTCAGCTGTTTATTTTCTTCTAAAATATCGCTGTTCTCACCCTCGAATTTGAAATCAGAATAGAGCTGGCCGATTCCTTTTTCCAACACTTCCATACATTTTTTGGAATAGCCGGAAGTGCTTGCACTGTAAATCCTTCTTCTGACTAAATAAGCTTCCAGCAATTTCGCTTCCCGGTTCATAGAACGCTCGGACAAATCGCATACAATTTCTTTCGTTTCTATATTGCAGGAGCGGATCGTTTCATATAGCCGCTTCAGGATATAGGGATAGAACATCTGAATTTTAAATTTATTCATAATCAGAAGCAGGCGTTTGATATGCTCTTCTTTACTAAATGTAAAATCCTCTATCTTTTCCCCAAATTCATAAATATATTTTTTATAAATCAGCGCATACTTTGCAATGTCCGTAATCAGCTCCTGCAGCTCATTTTCATCTAAATCCACCGCTTTTTGCTCGAAAACCCTCTCCGGCTCTTCATGGATATTTTTCAGCGTCTCCTCAGTCCATTTGATGCAGGCAACGGAGTAGAGCAGAAAATCCAGATGGCTTTTTTCGATATTTCCAAACTGCCTTTTATCATCCCAAAATTGATCGTTCCAAAAAATACCATCCCAATAACGGTCACATAAGTCGCAAACCCTTTTCTCATCTTTGGTCAAATACATCATTCTTTTAAACAGGTTATTTTTTATGATATCTGAGGAAGCTAATTTCTGCCCTGCCCGGTTGATAGAATCAAAGATTGCCTGTTCATTGACGTCTTTTTCATCCAGCATAATCTGTACAAATACCTTTTCATCTCCATAAAGATTGTCTATCAACTGTGCCAGTTCTTCTTTTTTTCTTTTTTGGAAAGTTTTCCGAAAATATGCGTAACATCTTGAAATCTGTCCCCCGGAATCCTTTTCCATTTCAATCTGTTCCTGGTTGACGATTCCGGTTTTTATGATATATTCAAACTCTTCTCTGTCTGTTCTTGACTGTTTGATAATGATTTGATATTTGTCTCTTGAGGCGGAGGCGTAAGGCGTAAAAAACAGGTCGTTGTCAGCTATTTTTTTACACCAATCCTCTTTCTCTTCTATGCTGTCATAGATTGCCTTGGTCAAAAGCGCTATGGTGGTCAGACGCTGCTGCCCGTCAATCACATAGCCTTTGCTAAACTCATGCCCCATAGCATCACTTTCTTTTTCCGACGAATGCTTGATAATCACCGCTCCCCAAAACACTTTTTCCTCTTTAAAATGTTCCAATGCACAAAGCAGCTCTTCCCAATTTTCCTCTTTCCACACATACCGACGCTGAAAAAAGGGGATTTCCAACCGATGCGGTTCACTTTCAATAATGTCTTTTAAAGATGCTTCTTTGGCTACCATCCTTCTACCTCCCTTATCCTTCCGCAATCTCCATGACCGCGCACACAAGCCGTTCTAACTCCTCGTCTTTTGTGAATCTGCCGAGGCTTACCCGCACAACGCCGTGAAACTCCTCGTCCTCCAGGTATTTATGTATCAAAGGCGCACAGTGGTATCCGGTGCGCACTGCAATTCCATAATCTTCGTCTAAAATCATTCCTACATCCGCAGCCTGATACCCTTCGATGTTAAACGCCACAATCCCTGCCCTGCGGCTGACTGTCTTTGGCAGGTACAGCCTTACCCCGGAAATTTCCTGTAATTTCTGTACCAGGGTTTCCATTTGCGTTTGTTCCCTCTTTAAAACCGCCCTGGGAGACTGCCATAACGGCCCGTCCGCTTCCGCGCAAAGTTCTTTTACTGCCGCCAAAAGCCCCGCCAATGCCGTCACGTTAGGACTGCCTGGCTCCAATGCAGCGTCATCCGGCATCTCAAGTTTCAGGGAATGGCTGCCGGTTCCTCCTGCCAGAAAGGGTTTTAGTTTCGTCCTGCCGGACTGGATAAATCCTCCCGTTCCCATAGGACCGTAAAGAGTCTTGTGTCCGGCAAAAATATAGAAATCCACCGCCATGCCGCTGAAGCAGATGGGAGCTAACCCAAACCCCTGGGCGCCGTCCACCACTACCACAGCCCCATATTCCCCTGCAAGCCCGGCAAGTTCCTCTATGGGAAGGAGGTATCCTGTCACGTTGCTGACCTGGCTGACTGCCACCACATCCGGCCGTTTCCGTAAAAACTGATACCTGATTTTCTCTAAATCCAGTTCCATCCTCTCTTTGTCTAAGGCAAGTTCTTCTATGGAAAATCCCCATCTCTTCTGCCACAGATGCAGCACCCGCATCACCGCATTGTGTTCAAAGGGGGAGACATACACCACATCCGTTTCTTTCCAGTCCAGCCCTCCGAAAATCTGGTTACACGCAACAGTAGCAGAGGCGGTAAAAACCACCTCTGCTACCTCGTCCGCCCCGGAAAGCTTCTTAATCCATTCCCTGGCATCCTCTATGATTTTTGACGCTTTCCTCGCCAGGGCATACGATCCCCTGCCGGCGTTGACGCCACAAGTCCTGCCGGTTTCCTCCATAGCGCGATATACACACTCCGGTTTTGGAAATGTTGTTGATGCATTATCCAAATATATTCCACGATCCATTTTGTCTTTTTGTACCTTTCCGGCGTTATCCCAATAAACTTCTGATTTTCTGTACCAGCACCGCCACTTTCTGGCTCTTTTCCAAGGCGTCCCCAAATTCTTCTAAAGCCTCTCCTATCATGTTGCTCAGATACTGGCTCGTAGAGTCGGAAATGTCCGCCTCGTACGTCTTTTTCAATTCGTTTCCGTCTGCATCCTTTAAAATAATGCAGTTCGCTCCGCCTTTTTTCTCTTGCCGCCCTGCCGCGCTCTCCACCTCGCTGCGGACAGCGTGCAGTGCTTCCCGGAAGCGTTCCGGTGCAGCGTCCGTCCAATCCTCCAGATAAGTATCCAAAAGAATGCGGGACAGGCGCGACACAATTTCTGTCTCGTCGTTGCTCTCCAGCTGTTTCAGATAAGCCAGGAATCTGTGGCTGGTATTGGTAAGGACATGGTTTTCCGCCGTCTTTGCCTGCAGACTATGCCACTCTGACAACCCTGCCTTTAAACTGGCTTTCTCAGAGATGCCGAACTCTTTCTTTACCTCTGCCGCCGTAAACGCTTTTAAGACGTTCAGCTTATTGGAGAGCGCTTTTTTTACCTCTGAGAGCAGTTCTGCCGTTTCGCCATAGGACGCGGCATGAAAACACGCCGGGATTTTATCAAACAGCAGTTCTCTCGGATTTAGTTCCGCTCTCCTTAGCAGGCTGCGCAGTTCCGCCACCGCCTTAACCGCCTGCCTTTCCTCTGCATCCGGCATTTTTTTCCGGATGGGAGCAAGTTCCTCTGGGGAAAACTCCTCCGTTACTGCGGCGTACTGCGGCAGAGCGCGGTACCATTTCTGCATTCCGGCAGCCACCGCCCCGAGGCGTTTCTGCCTGGATAGCGAAGGGGAACTCCCGGAGCCGAACATTTCCTCTAATGTTTTTAAATAGGCTTCCTTTTCCGCTGTCTCCGGCTCTAAGTAAAGGCTGTATTTTTCCGGAAAATCATTCACATGGTTTAATGTCTCAGCGCTGATTTCTAATTCTTTCCCGCCGATATAAACCACTGCCGTCCCTTCCGCATCCGCTAATTTTCTTGCCAGAAACAACGGAATGATTCCCTTTCTTGCTCCGATATGCTCTCCCTGCAGCTGCTCATAAAGGCGGTCAAACGTCCGACGGTTTCCTGCGCACTCCCCAAAAAAAGCTTCCATTTTTTCATTTACGATTTCGCATCCCCGGTCCCCTGCAGTGTGCAGGAACGCCGCGCGGTAAACCATTGCCTCCGGCATTGTTCCTTTTTCGTATGGGGAACAGTCATTTCCCTCTAAAATATTTTTGATTACCGCATTTCTCGCCCGCAGATACTGACTGCCGATGTGTTCTACATTTAAAAGCTCATGGTTGATTTTGGGAGAATATCCGTAATACTGCCTGCAGATACTGCTTAGGATTCCATGAAAGGCAGCCGCGGTCTGACAGCGCTCCCTCTCACGCTTCACCTGGAAAACTGTCACATTTCCATTGCCCGGAAGAAAATCAGCCTCCATGCGGGCGTTGATTTCAAAGGCAATATCTTCCTCACATAACTGCAGCTCCTGCAGCAACAGAATATTTTCCTCAATAAATTTGGAATCATGTTTCAATGCCCGCACTGCTTCATATTTCAGCAGCAGTTCTCCAAGGGAAAAGGCATTTTCCGATACCAGTGCCAGAACCCGGATGTCTCCCAGCCGGTCTAACTGCCGCTGCACCGCCTCCCCATCCACCGGGGAATCATCGATCAGCGCCACCATCTTGCCGTCCGAAAATGTTTCTTCAAAGAGATAGCCGGTATGTTCCAGTCCCAAAAAAGCCTCCGGCGTCATATACACATACTGGAAATAACGGGTGATGGCGTACTGCTGGTTATATTGCTTGGGCAGTTCAAACTCCATATCGCAGACGCGGGCTAAAGTCTCACAGAAAGAAATCCTGCTGCGCAGCGCAGCCATCTTGTCTGAGATTTTTTTCTCCACATCCACTCCCACATTGTTGCGGAACGCGTAGACGCCCAGGTTGCTGCGGTAAACTAAAATTTCCTGCTGTTTTAAATGTTCCATTGCCCTCTCATATTCCGATGGGGCAAGTCCTGCCGCAAAGCAGATTTCCATATCCTTTGCCGGAAGTTCATCCTCTCTGTTTGCCATGCGGATCACCGCCAGAGCCTTTATGATAGCCGTCTCCGCCGCGTCCTCTGTTCTGCTTAGCGCATACTCGGCCTTCAGCCATTCATTGTGAATCTGCGGCGTATCATACGTCTCCCGAAACAGATTTTTAAAATAATCATAGATTTTATCCGCCCCCACTATTTTGTCCGGGCTCTTCTGCAGCAGCCAGGGCAGGCAGCCCTGCCCATCGTCTGCCAAAAAGGTGAATACCGTGCGCTCGTTCTGCGCCGCCTTTTCACTGATGCGGAGCAGCAGATAGGCAGTGGCCGGGGTCAGGGGAAAACATCCTTTTGCGATGATTTTCCTATATTCGTCCTCCGTAAAGACTTTGGAAAAGCAGGGAAACCGAAACGGGCTCTGCATCTGCTGCAAAAAATCCGGCCGCTTTAGCATTTCGGAAAACACCATGGAAAATTCCGGCTCCTGCTTTCTGATGGTGTCCGCAATCAGTTCATAGTGATTCTGTGCCGACACCACAAAGGGAATTTCACAGATGCGCCCCTCCACTCCCCGGAAGGCATTTTTCACAGATACATCAATGCTTCTGACATATTCATGAATGCTTTTGTGGGCCACTAAGGTCATAAACAGACTGCCGCCGGACTGATTTGCCAGCTCGCAGATATCCTGCAATACTTTCATATCCCCGGCAAAGCCTGCCGTCTCATGTCCCTCGATATATTTGCTAAATTCATCAAATACCACAAACATCCCCGCATAACCGCATTCCTCCGTCAGAATCCGGTTCATCTGCCGGTAGATTTTTAAGGCGTCCGATACCATCATCGGCATAAAAACGCTTCCTGCGGCAAGTTCGGGATAAATATGCTGAAACCATTCCAGCGTCTTTTTATCCTGAGTCTCTAATCTGCGGATGCAGTCCCGCACCCCCGCTTCCGCCTCCCTGAAACAGCCGCAGAACTTTTCATAGACTGCCGGATACTGTTTCTCCCAATTTTGTATGGTTTCTATTGCCTTGGAGAAATACGTCTCCGGCGCAAGATGCCCCAACTGTTCCCGCTCCAGCGCTTCTTTTAACGCCGCCAGAAAACTCTGGTTCAAATCTGCCATCCGGGATGCAGAAACTAATACCGGAAGGTACTTTTTCCCCTTTTCCCCAAAAAGTTCCATATACGCATTTAGTTCCGGATCCAGGGCGGCAATTTTTTCTTTCAGCTCAGCCGGCAATTCTCCCTTTAAAAGTGCCAGCAAGACCAACAGCAGATGGGATTTTCCTTTTCCGTAAGGCCCGATTAAAATGGAAGCCCCCTCCCTTGTTTTTCCCGACACTGCTTCCAAATATCTGCGCAGGACGGCGGTCTGGGAGCGGGTGGGGATATAGCTTAAGATGCGTTCCCTATCCCCCAAATCCAACTGCAAATTTACCGATTTTCTGAAATTCTGGTTGATTTTTACCAGATTTGTCCATTGTTCCATCTGCTCACTCCTGCATTTTTGCTCCTACCGTCACACGGATCTGTGATTTCGATAATATTCTTCGGCAACTTCCAGACCGCTCCATGTCCGCTCCCAGTACACCATGTGCAATCCGGCCGTGCGGTTTATGGTAATGCGCCCTTTCGCCTCCAGCCTGTCCAAAAGCTCCATGAGTGCCATTTGCTTTAGGAAAAGCACTTTTCCAGGTCCCCCCGGCAGTTCCAGTAAATCTTCCAACGATACGGAGGTCTTCCCTTTCTTTGTCTCCGCCAATAAATACCAGACGATTTCCTCGGGCAGGCGATTCAAATCCGGCTGCCTCCGCTCGAAACTATTTCCATTATTTTTTAACAGTCCTAGCGCGCCAAAGGGGCTGATATTTTTTTCCTCCGGGTTAGATTCCCTCTCCTTTTTGGGCAAATACATATGCAAAATGGCGTCGCAGTCCCCCTCAATGGATTTCTCGGACACGCGCTCCCCGCCCGGCAGTTCCGAAACCAGCTCTTTCATCTCCCGGTACATCTGGTTTTTATCAAATTCTTCATAGGAAAACCGGTTAAAAAATAAATTCCATGCGGTCGCC
>CANQUZ010000064.1 GCA_947627165.1 uncultured Roseburia sp. | reverse complement strand
AGGTGAGTCCGGCCTCCTGCCCCTCTTGTAAGGGCGGGATCCGCAGAACCGCCTCGCCGGAAAAACAAAAATCCCTCTGTCGCTGCAGTAAAATATTTCTCGCCTCCACCCGTTCCAGCGGATAGAAGCTTCCCTTAATCCGGACGCCCGTTTCGGTATAGACGATTCCATCCGGTTCCGGTGCCCTCGGCGTCATCCAGCGCATTTTTTGGGATTCCGAAAGTTCCCCGGCTCCGCTCCCCTCTTTCTCCGTTTCCGGCATCCACTCCGGCAGATTGGGCTTTTTCTGCAGCACGCTCGGCCCCTTTAAGCCGTTTACGATAGGCCATCCGTCCGCCGTCCAGGTGATGGGGTCTAACGCCGTCTCCCTGCCTAACATACTGTAGCTTTCCCCGATCATTCTGCCGCAGAGGTAAACCATATACCATTCCCCGCTCTGTGTACACACCGGCTTACCGTGGCCGCACCGCTGAATGGCGGCTCTTTCATCGGTCTGCCGCATAATCGGGTTATAGGGACACGGCTCGTAATTGCCAAACAATTCCCGGCTTCTCGCCACTGTAATCCGATGCCCCATGCCGGTTCCGCCCTCGGCTAAAAACAGATAATAATACCCGTCTTTTTTCAGCAGATGGGGGCCTTCCGGGGCACGTTTCTGGTCGCCATAGTAAAGGAGCGCCGCCTCGGAAATCTGTTTCGTGCAGTCTTCGTTCAGCTCGAAGATGCGCGCCCCGGTTCAGCAGCATATAATGCCTGCCATTTTCATGGAAGATAGAAGGGTCGATCCCATCCTCGTCAATGATTGCCGGTTTGGAATACGGCCCCTCCGGCCTCTCGGAGGAAACTACCACCTGTTTCCGGTAAACCGTTCCGGTATCATTGAGGCGATAGGTGGCTGTGATATAGAATCTGCCGTTATCGTAGGAGATATCCGGCGCCCAGTAGCCCCTTCCCCCCTCTAATTCCTCCAGCATCGCCCATTCGGGATTTTCAATGGCATGGCCAATGATTTCCCAGTGTATCAAATCTTTCGAGTGGGAGATGGGGATGCAGGGAAAAAAGATAAAGGACGAATTGACCATATAGTAATCCTCCCCCACCCTTACAATCGACGGGTCGGGAAACATTCCCGTGCGGATTGGATTCTGGTACATATCCCCATATGCCGCCCCCACCTGCGCCTCATAGTAGGACAATAATTCCTTATGCCCCGCTTCCCAGGCAATCTGATAGGGCGTCACTCTCTTCTTATCTCCGGCTATAATATCCATTCCAACCTTTTCTACGAGGTAGCGGTTCAGCTCCGTACTGCCGGACATGGCCGCATAGTGCAGAATCGTCCTGTGATCCGGATCCACCGTGTTCATGCTGGCTCTCGAATATTCTACGATATATTTCACAACAGGAACATTCCCTGTTTTTGCCGCATAAAGCGCCAGAGGAACGCCGTCCTTTGTCGTTTCATCAATGCAGGGCGGGTCTTCCGCTAAAATGCGTTTCACTTCTTCTAAGTTCTCTCCTTCGATTGCTTCCTGTAAGTTCATCGCTGTCCTCCCTGTCACTGTTTTTTTATGCTTCTCCGGGCAGAGCCGTCACTTTTATATATTCAAAATCTCCATATCCGCCCTTTTCCTCTTTTTCTAACACATTGGCAAACAATCCGATTTTCGCACCCACCCAGGTATGGTCGGAGGGCATGAAATCGATTCGCACCGGATGCCTTTCCGTCCCATCCAGGGAATAATACATACGGAATACGGCTCCGCCCTCTCCCATCTCCATGGATAAGGTCAAATATACTTTTTCCCTGTCGGAATCAAGCGCTGCAATCTGCTCTACCTTCTCTTTTAGCCCTTCTTCACTGTCGTAGGAAGTGCCTAACACCAGCTCTCTCTTCTTTCCCACATTTCTCACGCCGATGTAAGCATAATGTCCGCCCATCATGACCATCCCCGCCTGTTCCCCGTTGGACAAATTGCCGATAGAAAGACAGGTCTCCGCCTCAAAAAACGGACAGACAAGTTTCTGTGTCAATACATTGGGCAGCTCCCAGAGCACCGGTTCCTGTTTCCCGGAAGGATTTAAGCAGTAAAGCCTTAAAAATCCCGGCCTCTCCTGCAGGGAATAGAAGTTTTTCTGCTGGTTTCCCAGCCACTGCCACATGAGATTTAAGGTCTCACCCTCAAAGGAATCGCTTGCCTCCAAATAACAGGGTTCCTCACGGACGCCCGTATTGGGCTTTTGATGTACCATGCAGGGCTCCCCGCAGCCATCCTTCGCATGAATGCCCATGACCGGCCAGTCGTTCTCCCATACCACCGGCTGGAGATGGACAATCCGCCCATAAAGGCCCCGATCCTGGAAATGGATAAACCACTCGTCGCCGTTTACCGTATCGACCAGACCTCCCTGATGAGGCCCGTTGATGGGGCTGCCGCCCTGGCGCAGCACAATTTTTTCTTCATAAGGCCCATAAATGTTTTTGGAGCGCAGTGCGGTCTGCCAGCCTGGCTTTACGCCTCCTGCCGGAGCCAGAATGTAATAATAGCCGTTTCTCTTATAGACTTTCGGCCCCTCAATGGTGGGCTGAGTCTCCAGTCCATTGTAGAGGATGTGATCCTCCCCGATTGCCTTCGTTCCGTCCCAGGACATGGGGAAAATGCCGAGATGGCTCTTAAAGCCGATACGGCTCTTCGCATATCCGTGGATGATATAGGCTTTCCCGTCCTCATCCCAGTACGGACAGGGATCAATCAACCCCTTTCCCTCTAACACCAAAACCGGCTTCTCCCAGACGCCCAGAGGATCTTTTGCTTTTACCATAAAAATCCCCTCGTCCGGCATACCATAATAAATATAAAAATGTCCCTCATGGCAGCGGATGGCAGGCGCCCATACCCCCTTCGCGTGCTGAGGAATCTTATAGTTTTCATAATCAATATTATCTATCGCGTAATTTACCAGTTTCCAGTTAATCAAATCCTTGGACGTCAAAATCGGAAGTCCCGGTATATAATTAAAACTGGAAGCAGTCATATAATAAGTGTCTCCCACCCGAATCACATCCGGGTCTGAATAATCTGCAAACAGTATCGGATTTTGAAAGGTTCCGTCTCCTAAGTCTGATTTCCATAAACGCTCCATGTTCCCTGTTCCCCTTTCTTCATAAATAATTTCCCATAAAAGTAACCGTTCAGCCCACGCCATCCGCAATCCCGCACTGCGGGCTTCAAAATTGCTCATGAACGGGCGTTCTGCTCATAAGCAGTCTCGTATACTCATTCATGCAAGCATGATTCGCCTACGAGACTGCTTATGGCGGAACTGTTACAGTAAAAATGGCTTAAGATTACTCCCAAGCCACTAATAAATCACTGTATATCCCGCCTAACTCCTTTAGGCCTCTTGCAATGCAGCCACCGTATACCACTGCGCCTTCATATTGCAGATGCGTATTGTCGACAAGTCCCTCCAGGTAAGATGGATAAACGCCCTGCGGTAAGTGCATATACCAACTTTTGGTCTTTTCCGCCCCTGCCCTGCGCAGTTCCGCGCGGCTCATGCTGTAAAGATCAATCAGAGGCACATTTAAGTTTTCTGCGGTCTGCTTCATGGCTGCCACATAATCAGTGTGTTCCCCTAACCCCAACTGATCTCCTTCCACGAAGCATCTTCTCTCTAAGGGTGTAATTAATACCGGCCATGCTTTTTTGTTTCTTGCCACATTAATAAATTTTTCCAGATTTCCCATATATTCCGAAAAAGGCTCGGTATAACGGGCAGGATCCTGCTTTTTCTCGTCATTGTGACCAAACTGGATGAACAGAAAATCCCCTTCCGTTATCTTGTCATAAATCGGAGTCAATCTGGACTCGTCAATAAAGCTTTTGGTGCTCCTGCCGTTCTTTGCATGATTTTCCACTTTCACCCCCGGCTTTAAAAACAGATGGAAGATCTGCCCGATGCCGGTCTGGGGAAACGTCGTGATATCATTCTGCTGCACGGTAGAGTCTCCAGCCCAAAAAATCGTTGCCATCCGCCGCCTCCTAATGATAAGAACGGGAAGTTTGCCCATTCAGGCAAACTTCCGCAAATACCCCATATTTTTTATCCTGTTTATTCTTTTACCGCTCCGATATTGACACCTTTTACAAAGTATTTCTGTAAGAACGGATATGCAATCATGAACGGAATGATAACAACGATAATCGCTGCGTTCTTTACCGTATTTTCTGTCGCACCATTGTTTGCCTGAGGCAAATCGCTTCCCATGATGATACTTCTCAGTTTCATCTGGAAGTTGTACAGATTGGAATCTGTAATGTAGAGTTTGTAGTGAGTATAGTCGTTCCAATAGGTAACGGCAAACATCAAACCGATGGATGCTAACGCTGCTTTTGACATCGGAAGCACAATCCGGATGAAGGTCTGCATCGGCGAACAACCGTCTAAGGTTGCGGATTCAAACAGGCTGACAGGAATGCCTTCAAAGAAGTTCCTCATCAATACCAGATTGTAAACGTTTAACGCCGGAAACAGGATAACAACCCAGATGGTGTTGGTCAGGTGCAGAGATTTCAATACCAGGTAGGTAGGGATCATACCGCCCTGGAAAATCATGGTGAACAGTAACATATTTGCAAAGAAGTTACGTCCCGGCATCTCCCACTGGATTAATACATATGCGCCAAAGGTTGATAAGGTCAACGCTAAAAATGTACCAGCAATCGTAGTAACGAACGAGATAATCAACGGATGGTACAGAGTCGGGTTCCTGAATACGGAAGTGTAACCGGCAAGACCAATCTGCTCCGGCCATAATTTCATACCATATGCAGACTTCAAGTCAAATGAGTCTACGATAACCTTCCACATTGGAACAATGATAATCAAGCTTACGATGATAAATATAAGCCCATTGACAATCGGAAAAATTTCAATTTTTTTCTTTTTCATCTTCGCTGCTCCTTCCTAGACAATTCCTCGTCCTTCACGTATTTTCTTACTTAAGTTGTTGCAGATCAACACAAGAACGCAGCCAACTAAAGATTTGAATAAACCTACCGCAGTGGTATATCCATAGTTTGGAATGGCACCGCTGTTAAAGGTCTGATAGTAAATATACGTCTCAAGAACGTTAGAAACATCCAAAACAGCATCATTCTGCAATACGAATGCAGATTCGAAAAGGTTCATAACCTTTGCCAGGTTTAAGATAATAACCGTTAAAATTGTGTTCTGCAGAGCCGGGAATGTGATGTAGCGCATCTTGCCCCAGCGTCCGGCGCCGTCGATTGCGGCAGCCTCGTAAAGTTCTGTATTTATTCCGGCCAGTGTCGCCATAAAGATTACGGTCTGCCAACCAGTTTCTTTCCAAATATTAATCAGATAGTATGTAAATCTCCACCATTTTGAATCACCTAAGAAATAAATCATACTGTCTGAGGTCAGTACACCGGTATTCACAAGGAAGGTATTTACAAGTCCCTGTGCGGTAGGAGCCATAATCAAAGAGAATACAGAAGCCGTAACTACCCATGACATGAAGTGCGGCAGATAGATAATGGTCTGCACCACTTTTTTGAAATGGATGTTGATGATCTCATTCAAAAAGATGGAAACAACAACTGCCGCCGCCGTCGTCAGAAACAGCTTTACAACACTGATTACTAAGGTATTGGTAAATGCGGACCAGAAATTCGGCATACTGAACATCTTCTGGAAGTGCTTCAGCCCGACAAAAGTAGCTTCTTTGATGCCGTTGTAATCGGTAAATGCAAATCTGATACCTAACATCGGCAGGTAAAAGAAAATAACCGCGAATATAAATACAGGAAGAAACATCAGATAAAATCCTCTGTATTTATAAATTTTTGCCGCCAGACGACTTCTGGAACCATTGTTTGATACAGCTGATTGATTTTTATTATTTTTCATATCTATTCTTCCTCTTCAACAAAATGGTATTTGCTTTTATGAAAATGATGTGGAGCATGGAATCTATACCAGCTCCACATCATATGCTTTCCGGCTGACCGGAAAAGTCTCACTTCGTTTACTGAGCGTTAAGAGAGTCAACGATTGACTGTGACCACTGTGCACCTTCAGCTTCAAACTGAGCGTATGCTTCTTCAATGGTCTTCTCTCCCATAACAACGTTTGCGATCAAAGTGTTCTTTAAGGTTGTCAAATCACCGTTGAACTCTGTCATAGCGTCGGTAGATGGAACCAAATCAGCAGTTACGCAGTTTGCGTTGAACAGTTCAGCAGAAGCTTTTGCTTCCGGCTCAACAGCCAGAGGATCGTCTGCCAGCTCAACCAATGCAAGCATTGGATCGATGTGAGCTTTTGTATACTGGGTTCCTTCTGACTCTTTGTTCTCTAACATATGGAAAGTACCTTCTTCGTATACTTTCTCATTCTCGGTTCCTGCAAATAAGGTCTCACCTGCTGTTGACCAGTGAACGCCTTCTACACCGTAGGTCCATAAGAACTGGGTGTCGCCGCCGTCCTGCATAGTCTCGATGAAGTATTTGAATACGCCTTCCGGATTCTCACAGGTAGATGTGATGCACCATACAGGAGGAATACGGTCTAAGTATGTGCCAACCTCTGCGATTGGAGCAAGCGCTACTAACTCGCCGTTAAGATCGTTTTTCTCAAGGTTGGTCTTTAAGTTGGTTGCCCAGGTACCAGCCCAGTAGGTAAATACGCCGAAGCTGTCGTCATAGAATTTGTTACGGCAGTCAGCAGTACCATTGGTAAGGGTGGTCGGATCGATTACGCCTGCTTTGTAAGCTTCGTTCATTCTTGTAAGGGCTGCTTTCATAGAGTCCTCGGTAAATCCGTCTTTCCATGTGCCATCGTCTGCTAAATAGAAGCTTGGGTTTGCATCCTGATAGAACTCTGGCAGGTAGTTGATGTATGGAGCCTCAGTTCCAACGAAGCCTGCTGCAGATACACCATAAGTATTTCCATTTGTTCCATCGCCATCCGGATCGCCGGTGGTGAATGCCTCTAACATTGCAAGGTACTCTTCATAGTTTGTAGGAGCCTGTAATCCGCAAGCGTCTAACCATGCCTGTTTTACATAGGTAACACATCCGTTACCACGGGTTGCCGGCATACCGTATAATTTGCCGTCAAGTCTTACACCGTCGATAACGCTGGTGCTTCCGTAAGCATCCTGTCTTGCTTTCAGGTCAGAGTTCTCATATGCCTCTGTCATGTCCCAGAGAACGCCTTCAGACGCATATCCTGAATAGTAAGTAGAAGAAAGGATCATAACGTCCGGCCACTCACCAGATGCAATGGTCTGTCCTACTACGTCGTAGTAAGCGTCATGGTCTGGCTGAGTTACGTTGATTTTGATACCAGTCAACTCTTCTAATTTTGCAATAAATTCTGCCTGGCCATTCTCCTGTGTGAACACAGTACCGTCCACCATGATTGTGATTTCTTCTGGCTTTTCTACATCAGATGGTGCTTCAGCTGCATCCCCGCCAGCCTCGCTGCTTTCTGTTGCAGGTGTCTCAGAACCTGCGCCTGCATTTGCATTTCCAGAATCTGCGTTTGCGGAACCACTGTCTTTAGAACCGCATCCCATACTGGTTACCATTGCTGCAACCAGAAGTAAGGAAACTACCTTCTTTTTCATAAATACCTCCTATGAATTTTTTTGTGGCATGGAAATAGTACTTTCGTTCCTGTTCCGTGCCTGCTGTTATCATAACAAGAACTGCGCATTTTTGCAAGAAACAATATTTGCTATGCGGAACAAAATTTGTTCCCCCTCTCGGAAAAGCTTGATTTTACTGGTTTTTTGCCTCTCTTTGCAGTTGTGTTTTTTTCTCTTTTATGGTAAACTTACAATTATATACGAATAGAACAATACCAAGGATGATTGCTCCATGAAAATAAATGTTTCAAACCTTAAAACCGTTCAAAAAAAACATCAAAAAAGCGATACGCACACATTTTTAACCATCCGGTTCGCTGTGTCTTACAGCATTTTTTTGTTTGTGATTCTTCTTTTGATGGTATATCTGCACCATGCGGCGATTAAAAACGCCAACGAAGAATTTTGGGATCAGAATAAATCCTCCTTCCAAAGCGCCGTTTCCTTTCTGAACAGCGATTTGTCCATTATGGATTCTTACTGCCGCCAGCTATCCCAGGATTCCGATTTCCGGCGGCTCACCCAGATGACGGACACTTCCAGCAGCGATTTCTTTCTTTCCGGACTTTATTTGAAGCAGTCCCTGCCCGCCCACCTGTATTCCTATACCAACCTGCCGTTAAATTCCTACTTTATTTATCTGCGCAACACGGGCTATGTGGCTTCCGTCAACACTTTTACCTCGGAAAAATTGTACTATATGCACAATTATAAGACCTCATGGCGGGATTTTTCCAAGCTGGATTTGTGGCGGGAATTTATTTATGGCAACAACGGCGCCGGCACCCTCTACCCGCTTGCCGATTTTGTCGCTTCGGGCAGCGACGACGCTTATCTTTACCTGATTAATATGAATTCCCTTACCTATCGGAATATCCCCGCTACCGCCGGCTTCCATATCAGCTACAGCAAGCTGAAGCATATTTTTTCCGGCGTTTCCCTGGGGAGATCCGGATGCATCATCGCCCTTGACAGCCAGAATCATCCTGTGTTTTGGATTTCTGACGCCGCCACTTTGCAGGAAAACGAGAATTTCTGCGACACGCAGGCGCTTGCCCAGGCATTAGGGGGCCTCGCTTTCTCCAACGGATGCGCCGCCTATCAGATGAACGGCACGGATATGCACGTGACTCATGTCGCGACGGATATGAATGACCTGCAGTACTATCTTCTGCAGCCTCAGTCCCTGTGCCCGGAAAAGTACCAGTCATTTTTTGCGCTTTTCCTGGTGATAGCCGCTGTTTTGGGCTTTGGCCTCATCTGCCTGCTCGTCCAGGGCAATATGCAGCCAATCCTTCAATTAGACACGGAGTTAAAAGAGACTATCACCGACCGAAATCAGCTGAAAGAAGTGGTGGAAGCCGCAAAGCCCGTCATTTACAGCGCCTATCTGCGCCAGCTGATGTCCGGGAGCCTTTCTTCTCCGGGCGAATTGAACTATATCCAGTCCTTTCTCCATTTAGACAATCCCGATTTGAGTTTTTATGTCATGTACGGGGTTGCCTATGAGAATGATTTGGTCGAAACCTCAGATTTTTCCGAAAGCAACGACAACCATAACCACATCATCTACAGTGTTTTAGCGCAATATTTTTCCTACCACAATACGCTTTATCTCTTTTCCCCGGAAAACCGCATTTATGTCATTCTTCTTCCGTTTGAGGGGGATGGCAGGGAATTGCTGATTTCCATTCAGGAAAAAGTATTGGATATCCACGAAACGCTGCTGGAGCAGTATTCCATCTGGTTCTTTACCGGCATCGGACTCCCCTGCACCTTCCATAATATCTGGGAGTCCTACCAGCAGGCGAAGGACGCCTCCGGCTATACTTCTAAGAACTATATTTTCCTGCCCTATGAGATGCTCAAGAAAAACTCCCATGTTTACTACTATCCGGCGGATTTTTCCTCCCGGCTGATTCAGTTCATCACGGCGGGAAACCACTCCCAGGTCATGGAGCTATTCCACCTCATCCACCAGGAAAACATTGAGGAGCGTTCTCTTTCGTTCCAGCTCTTAAAATTCCTGCTGTCGGACATCCGGAACACTTTATTGAAGGCGCGTTTTTCCATCTCCGTCTCCGGGGAGGATTCCCCTGACTTGCAGGAAATCGACGCGTTTCTCTCCAAGGAGGATTTGACGTTCCGCTATTGCGAGGATATCGCCTTAAAATTATGCGATTTCTTCCAGGCAAAATCAGAAAAGCAAAACCTCATTGACAATATCGTGGCGTACATCCGTGATAATTATAAGGATCCATCCTTGGGCCTCAACAAGATATCGGATGAGTTCCATATATCGGAAAGTTATTTTTCCCATATGTTTAAAGAAAAAATGAAGATTAATTTCTCTGTCTATTTAGAAGATTTGCGGTTAAACGAGGCCGCCCGCCTGATTCAGGAGGGAACTTATAATCTGACTGACATCTCGCTGGAAGTGGGGTACAACAATATGACTTCCTTCCGGCGCGCCTTTAAG
>CANQUZ010000063.1 GCA_947627165.1 uncultured Roseburia sp. | reverse complement strand
CCACATTATTTTTTTCTCTTTTTTCCGCTGTACAGACAATGCCGGCAGGCTTGTGAAACGCCAGCAAAATCATTTCCTCTTCTTTTTCCACCGGCTGCCCGCAATATAGCACCCGCTGCCCCGGCATTACCTTATCGCCCATCTTTGCCGGCTTTCCGTCAATCATTACATTTCCATCCTCTACCTGGCGGTCCGCTTCTCTTCGGGAACAAACCCCCGCCTCGCTGAGATATTTATTGATTCTTACTCCCTCTTCTGTCATGTGCGGTCCCTCTCTGTAAATTGGAAAAACGGAGACTTACCAAAGGAAAAGTCTCCGCTTCTATACATGGCAATAGAAACCGCCCTTGTTGGCTTTCTATTGTCCCATCTGACATCTATCTCACTGTAACAGGGAGGTCTTGATATAACCAATCTTATTATTCCAGTTTATCTTCGTCCATCCCTCTGCATAACTCATCACTACGGTTACTTTCTCTCCCGGAAAAGCAGTCCCTATCTTCTCCGCCGTCTCGCTCATGCCGGCCCGGATATTCACAGAATCCGTCAGCGTGATTACGGTGCCTTCCGAAAGGCTGCCTCCCGCCTGCGGTTCATTGTCAGCGGCAGGCTCTTCCTGCGGCTCTTCTGTGGACAGAAACTCTGTCATGATATAACCGGTGACTCCGCCATAGTTGACAATGCTCCATTCGCCTTCCGTCCCGTTTCTGGTGATGGCGGTTCCTTTCTCTAACGTCCCTAATTTCTCGGCAGCAGTGTCCGCTGAAGCCCTGACATTCACTACGTCCGTGGTGTATACCCGCTCATTCGTCTCCGCCGGCTGCGCAGGCTCTTCCGCCTCAACTGTCTCCTCGGAAGATTCGGTTTCCGGCTGCGCAGGCTCTTCAGAAGTCTCCGTCTCTGCCGCAGTCTCCGTCTCGCCCTCACTGTTTTGGGCAAGGAGCGCTTTTCTCCATTCTGTGATAGCGGTCGGGATTTTGTTTGTCACCACATCCGTCAAAGTGGCGTCCGCCGCCAATGCCGCGTCATATTTCTCCTGCACTTCCCGCTGGAGCGCAATCATATCCTCGCTGCTCTCATACTGGTCAATCAAGCTCTGCACACTGGTGTCCAACGCATTCTCCTGCATCCGGGAATTGTACTGGCTGTATAAGTTATCAATGGTCAATGTATTATCATCATTGGTTCTGATATAAAAGAAATCCAGCCCCGGAGCCGCCGTCTCCGCATCCGTGAACTTTATCTCAAGATAAACCGATACCATGTAGGACTTATCGTCCAGGCCATGCTTGGTATAACATTTGATGTTCTGATAGCTGTCAATATATTTGCTGTACTCTGCAATATAACTCTTTTCCGTGTCCGACACCGGAGCGGCAAGAGATGTGATCGTATCCACGTCCCCCTCGGCATAGGCGGTGAGGTACTGCTGGATTAAGGCGTTTACCTCTTCGTAGGCATCTATCTGGAAAGCCTCCTCAGTCTCCGTCTCTGTGTTGACAACAGTTTCGCCCTCTCCGCTGCCGTTCCTGGACGCCCCACAGTTGACCAGCACCAAAATTAGCAGGAGAAATAATGCGCCTGCCGTAATATACCGGATGTTGTTCCTTACAAAAGCTAAAATATCGTCACTGTTATGGTCATTGTTTGTATGATTTGCATTGCCTGTATTTTCTGATCTGTTTTTCATCTTTGAAAAAGCCATTTTATCTACCATACCTCTCATTTACAACTTACAACTCAACAAAAATCCAATAAAAAAATGCGCCCGGCGGGAATCGAACCCGCATTGCTGGAGTCGGAGTCCAGTGTTCTATCCATTAGACTACGGTCGCCTGTTCCTGTAGGAAAGTATGTGTGACTTTTTTTCATGTATTTGATATTATAACAGACAAAAAAAAAATGTCAACTCTAAAACCTTACGTTTTTGTACATTTTTGTAACAGTTTATTGTTTCAGAAATATAAACAAAAAATCTCTGGGTTGTGCAAAAATGTATGTTATTTCTCTACTAAACCTATCAGTTTTCTAGTATATTCATTGACTGTACCGATTAAATATGCTATACTGTGTCAAATACATTAGGTTATAAGCAAAAAATTTGAGGTGAGATCATGATAATTGAAATTAATAGAGAGAACTTTGACCGTATATTACAACAAACGGAGAATCCACTTGTTGTTGAGTTTTATTCTCCGGCGTGTGTGCATTGCAGGCAAACGGAAATAGGTATTGATGAACTTTCGGAGGAACTTGGCAATACGGTTACATTTGCCAAATGCAATATTCTTGAACAGGAATACCTTGCTTCGTTTTATGACATTACAAATCTTCCTACACTTCTGTTTATTAAAAATGGTGAGATCAAAAATAAGCTTATCGGGTTTACCAATAAACTTATCATTGCTGAAAATATAAAGAAACTTTATTAGAAGATTTTTTCACTGCGCTTCCCCAATAGTTAAAGCAACTGTTCAAAACTCTAACCATTGTAGGTTAAAGTTCTGGACAGTTACCGAAAAATAACAATATTATTTTATGAAATCACTCTTTTTAACAGATACAACACAAGAATCAATTCTCTCATCATCATCTTCTTCCGCTGAGCTGCCTGTGGTTACTCTGCGGTTTGGGTCAACCCCGTCCACAACGGTAACTTTACCAAGACCTTCCCCGATAATTGATCCCGGAACCCGGAAAGTTGAAACGTCAATCGGTTCAACCGAAAGTTCCTCCGGCTTTTCAAGCTGTGGAATCCACTCATAGGGAACTCTGTAAGCACGGTATACCATGTTATTTGAAAATCTGCCGAATGCAGATTTAAAGTAAGGGTTTATATACTCCCAAACAATCTCATGATCGGGTGTAACCTCAATAATCCTGCCGTCCGACCCTTCTGTAATCAGAGTATTTCCGTTAGGAAGCCTTTGGGCGGAACTGATATAGGAACTGTAAAATTTTGACGCATCGGAAAAGAGGAAAAATCCTGCTTCAAGCGGTGTGTACTGCCAAGTAATTTCAAGAGTGACCGGGTTAAACTGTAAAACTCTTGAGTAATCTCTGTGAGCATTATTAACTCCTGTCGGTGATGCAGGGTTAGGTATCCCGTATCCACCCTCACCGCCGTTATCAAACACAAGCAGGTCGCCTTCTCCCGGAAGACCTTTCGGAATCATGTGCAAATGGTGCTGACCGATAATCCAGCCAAGCTTTCTTACCGCTTCATTCTCGTTAAAATCAGGTCCTAATTTCCAGACAATTTTACCTGTTGATTTTTCAATAATCGCAAGAATATTTGAATTTCTTGCATCGAAAATGATATTGTCTGGATGAAAACGTTTGTCGCCGGCATCATACCATTTATTTTCTCCAAGGGTCGAAAAATTGTTAATATGCATCCAGTCGCCGCCTGCTTCTCCGTGAACTCCAGGATTTCTGTAAAGAGTATTCTTGGCAGCCTCATCAAATCCCAATTCATCGAAATGATCGCTTGCTCTCCAACTCCACAGTATATTTCCCTCCCAGTCTACTTCGATAATCTTGTCATCAATAAGCCTTTTATCTGAGATATTATGATTGTAAAGATTTTCGTGAGTAAGAATAAGAGTATTGCCGCTGTCAGTTTTAGGCTCACCGCCCGGATAGTAATATCCCACTGTCGATCCCTCCCGCTGAAAATCATGGTGCTGACGGGCAATGTATTTAGGCTCCTTTCCGGGATCGGCTACAAGCTCTGTTTTATCAAACTTCCAGACAATATGGCCGTCCCAGTCAACCTGAACCAGATCAAGCTGATCCTGATAGGCATATTTGCCCGATCTTGTTCCGGTTGTACCGAGAACATAACCGCCAGGCAGAATCTTATTGGGAAAACCTCCCAGGCCTGCCCAGAGCTGTACCTCTCTTCCGTTCATGTCTATAAGCAGTGCCCCTTTTGCGGACGGAAAAATTGTATATCCGTTCCATGCTTTTTCCTTATTATAAAGTAATGTTCCTGTTGGAAAAATTGTTGGATAACCCATATTTTTTACCTCTTTTCTTAAAATTTATCATTATGTCAAAATTGACGTAAGATCACCAGTTTCGTACTTGCTAAAACGTATGTCAATTGAAATAAGACTCATTTTTTGAGCGTAACCCTGTCCGGAAATGCCTTCTCAATCGCTTCCGTCCTTATGAAATCTCTGACATTATACTCTTCCGGATACTTGCCCTGACCAAATGCCCAACTGTTTACATCATCAAGATTCTTTGCTCCTTCCTCAGAAAAACCGATCACGATTGTTTGATTCTTCCAGTCAGCTTTGAACTGTTCCGCTTCTATACCGAATTTTCCTGAAATCTTTTTTGCAGATTCATCAAGATTATGATTGATATAGTCAACACTTTCGTTTAGTGCCGTCAGATAATCTGCAAGGAGATCGGTATTTCCGTCAAGAAATTCATTTGTTGTTACAAGATATCCTCCAATTACGCTCCCAACCTCATCGGAGGTTGCGGCAAGAACCCAACCTAATTCTTCATATTTCTTTGCAAGCGAACCATTTGCAACAACTGCGGAAGCATTGCCTTTTGAAGCTACTGCAAGAGCAGTTTGGGTTGAATCTGTGTTTACGGCTTTTTGGGTAGACGGATCAAGTCCGAGGGCAACCTGCCCCTGCCAGTTGTAGTATTCTGAAACAGTGCCGATATTTGTTATCCAACCGGCACTGTCAGCAAGCTTTGATAAATCATTGGCATACTCTGGCGCCACATAAACACCGCCGTCATTTGCCTTACCAGAGGAAAGCTCTGCAAACAGATTAAGGTTCGTATCGTGAAGCGTATTGCCAAATCGGTTTACTGCCGCAAAGTCAGCGAGAAGACCTGTATCGGCAGTACCATTGACAATAGCGTCAACAGTATTGATACCTGCCGCATATTCGGTTGTTTCAAGCTTTATGTTATGCTTTTCAAATATTCCTTCTTCCGTACCGATAAATACAGCATATTGGTCAGGCTGTCCTGTCATTAAGGCGACTCTCAAATTACGCAGTTCGTTATTTCCTTCAGCGGAAGCCTGATTTGAGTTTGATGCCGAACCCGAAGCACAGCCGGCAAATGAGGAAATTATGACGGCGGAAATCAACGCAGTGCCTAAAAATTTTTTAATGTTAAGTTTCTTAATGTTCATTACTTTAATCTCCATTTCTTAAATTATTTAACGCCGAAGTGTTTCAGGCTTTTTTTGCCTATCAGTTGAAGCAATCTGTCGGCAACAAATCCGATTACCGCAAGAGTTACAATTCCTGCAAATGCCCATCCTGTTTTATAGTATAGCTTAGAGCTGTTGATTAAATATCCAAGTCCGTCGCTGCCGACAAGCATCTCAGCTGCAATTACACAGATGATAGACGAGCTTAAGCCCAAACGAATCCCCGTATATATATTTGAAATTGCCGATGGAACTGTCACGGTGAAAAAAACGATTGCCTTTTTTGCACCCATACAAGACGCCGCCTCTACAAGCGATTGGTCTGTCGAAGCTACCCCGGCTATGGTATTTACAAATATTGGGAAGAATGATGCATACATAATAAGTGCCACCTTTGATTCATCTCCAACTCCGAACCACATCAGAAAAAGTGTCGTCAGGGCGATTGCCGGAACAAATCGAAAAAAGCTCAAAATAGGCTCAACGAGCCAACGTACAGGTCTAAAGCTGCCTACTGCAAGTCCAAGAGGCACTCCGGCAACAACTGCAAGGAGCCAACCTCTCAGAACGCGGCTTATGCTTGCGGCAATATCCGCCCACAGCGTTCCGTTTTGGATAAGTTCAATGGCATTGTTCAGAGTCTGGTATGGGCTGGGAAGAAAATATTCGTCATACCCCAACGAGCCAAGCCCCCATACAGCTATGACAACAATCCATGAGATTATGCCGCTTTTCAAAACCTTTGTCGAAATCCCGTCTGCTTTTTGGGCATGGGTTTTATTTACATCAGCCATAAATGTCACCTCCTTAAATATAATATAGGTTGTTGTCTTCTAAGGCGCTGTTCTCTACGATTTCTGTGGTATTATCATCAAAGGTATAGAGCTTATGTATGAGAACCTTTACAGAGTCGCCCTTTTTCAATGTCTGACCGCCAAGCGGGAATCTTCCTGTCAAAGTTGTTTTTCCTATATCAACAATAACCTCAAAATTATTTCCTCTGAAAAGAACTTCGGATACAATGCCATCTTCCATAGCACTTTCAAAATCATGATGACCGTCATCGGAAAATTTGTTTATTTCGATAAACTCAGGACGAATAACAGCCTGTGTTTTACCGTTGACGTTCTCAAAACCCTTGAGCTGACCAATGTTTTTGATAACTGCCGATTGACCGATAAACTGTGCTACAAATGGAGTTTTGGGATTAAGATAAATCTCCGCAGGATTTCCTACCTGTTCCACTCTGCCCTTGTTGGTGATAACAATTTCATCGGCAACCTCGATAGCCTCGTCCTGGTCGTGCGTTACAAATATGCTTGTAATTCCTATTTTATCAATCGTTTCACGAAGCCATGTGCGAAGCTCTTTTCTGACCTTAGCATCTATTGCTGCAAACGGTTCATCAAGAAGAAGCAGTTCGGGGTTTGGTGCAAGTGCTCTTGCAAGTGCAATTCTCTGTCTTTGACCGCCACTCAGTTGGTCAGGGTAGCGTTTTTCAAGTCCGGGAAGTCCTACAAGTTCCAAAAGCTCATGAACTCTCTCCGTTATAAAGGCTTTATCCTTTTTCTGAATCTTCAGACCATACGCAATATTGCCGTAAACAGTAAGATATGGAAATAATGCGTAGCTTTGGAATACAAAACCGATTCCTCTCTGATTTGACGGCAAGTCATTTACAATTTTTCCGTCAATGTAGATATTTCCAGAATCCTGTTTTTCCAGTCCTGCAAGCATTCTCAGGATTGTAGTTTTCCCGCTGCCACTCGGACCGAGAAGTCCGATAAGTTTTCCTTTTTCTATTTCAAAGCTTACATCATCAGATGCCTTAAAATCTCCGAACGTTTTATTTATATGTTCAAGTCGGATATACATTTTTTACACCTCCGTATCTATGTGGTGGATTTGGCATTATAAGTAATCGGTACATCGTCCGCACCTATCATTATGTCTTAGTAATATAACAAAAATGAACCTCACCTTTAATCACCTCAATTCCTATAGTATTAGTAGGTTTATTCTAACACTTTTTTCCAAAAAGTCAATAAGAAAATTTATTGTTTAAAATCGCAAAAACCTTATATTTTTGCAATAATGGAAAAGGCCAAGATTCCACACCTGGAATCCCGGCCCTTTCTTCTTCTCTTATACTCCGTGCTTCTCATGGATCATGCGGTTCATTTTTTTCAGCAAATCCGCTGATTCCAGGAGCAATTCCTGTTCCTCCCCGTCCAGAGAGATGGGGATAATATCCTCCACCCCGTCTTTTCCCACAATGGCAGGCATACTGATCACAACATCCCTCATTCCGTAAATTCCATGCATCATGGAAGAGACGGGAAGAATGGATTTTTCATCCCGGATGATACACTCGCAAATCCGTTTGACCGCCATGGCGATGCCATAGTAGGTGGCATTTTTCCGCTCGATAATCTCATAGGCGCTGTTTTTTACTTCCTCATAAATGCGGTTTTCCGATTCTTCATGAAAGAAATGCCCCCTCATCTCACAGAAATCACTGAGTCTTACCCCGGAAACATTTGCATTGGACCATGCCGCTAACTCACTGTCCCCATGTTCCCCGATGATAAACGCATGGACGCTGCGGTTATCTACTTTTAAATGCTCCCCTATCAGATATTTTAATCTTGCCGTGTCTAATACCGTTCCGGAACCGATGACGCGATGTTCCGGGAACCCGGAAAGTTTTAGAGCGGTATACGTCAGGATGTCCACAGGGTTGGAAACGACAAGGAGGATTCCCTCACAGCCCCGCTTTGCAATCTCCGGTATGATGCTCTTATAAATTTCTACATTTTTGTGGATTAAATCAAGCCTTGTCTCCTCCGGTTTCTGATTCGCCCCCGCCGTGATGATAATGACTCCTGCATCCACAATATCATCATAATCTCCCGCGTAGAGCTTGATGGGCCTTGCAAAAGGCAGCCCGTGGCCGATATCCATCGCCTCTCCCTCCGCCCTCGCCCTGTCCACGTCAATCATTACCATCTCTGAAAAAATTCCGCTCTGCATCAGCGCAAATGCTGAAGAAGAGCCTACAAATCCGCAGCCAATCATTGCCGCTTTCCGAATATTGATTTTTGCCATAAGTTCCCCGCTTCCCATTGCCTTTCCCTATTTTATGCGTACCATTTTAACGGCTGGTTTTCGTTTTCCTGTACAGTATTCCCATTTTCCATGAAAATTATAAAATCGGTAACAGTTCAGCCCACGCCATTCGCAATCCCGCACTACGGGCTTCAAAATTGCTCATGAACGGGCGTTCTGCTCATAAACAGTCTCGTAGGCAAATCATACTTGTATGATTTGCCTACGAGACTGCTTATGGCTGAACTGTTACTAAAATCGAATATTTGTTCGATTTTTGTGTTTACTTTTTTTCAAAACCGTGTTACCATAAACACAACAACTCCTAATTCACGCTTTTATGTTCAAAGAAGGGAAGCGCATACTGATGTCTGATCCTATCATTTACCATATTGACGTAAACTCTGCCTTTTTAAGCTGGGAAGCTGCCCGGCGTCTGGAAGAACATCCGGATTCCCCGGATATCCGCACCATCGCCTCCGCCATTGGAGGCAGCGAGGAGCTGCGCCACGGAATTGTCCTGGCAAAATCCCTCCCTGCAAAAAAATGCGGCGTCATCACCGGAGAGCCTCTCGCCCACGCAAGGCGCAAGTGCCCGAACTTAACCGTATTTCCCCCTGACTTCTCCCTGTATGTGAAACGTTCAAATGAGTTTCTTGCCTTGCTGCGGGAGTACGCCCCGGAGGTGGAAGCGTACAGCATTGACGAAGCCTTCTGCGATATGACGGGGACAAGCCAGCTCTACGGGGATTTGACGGCATTCGCCCATACATTGAAAGAAACCATCCGCAGCCGGCTGGGCTTCACCGTCAATATCGGCGTCTCCTCCAACCGGCTGCTGGCAAAAATGGCGTCGGACTTTGAGAAACCCGACAAGGTCCATACGCTTTTTCCAAACGAACTTCCGGCAAAATTCTGGCCGCTCCCCATCGAAGATTTATTCTTTGTGGGAAAATCCACTGCCAAAAAGCTGCGCTCTTTCGGCATCCAGACCATCGGGGGATTGGCGCAGGCTGACCATGCCATGATTGTATCCCTGCTAAAAACCCATGGGGACACCATCTGGCATTATGCCAATGGGATTGAGACTGCCGAACTGACCCATGAGGCTCCCATGAACAAAGGTTACGGCAATTCCCTTACGCTTCACTATGACGTCACTGACGCGGACTATGCCAAGAGAGTCCTGCTCTCCCTCTGTGAAACAACAGGCGCCCGCATCCGCGATGCAGGCGCCTATATCAGCGTTGTTCAAATACAAATTGTAGACAATGAGTTCCATCAGCGGTGCCGCCAGACGACGCTCCCATCCTCCACCAATGTCACAGAAAAAATTTATGACGCCGCCTGCCGCCTGTTTGACAGCCTTTGGGACGGTGCCCCCATCCGCCTTTTGGGCGTCTGCACCAGCAGGGCCAGCACAGAAAGCTACGAACAGTACAGCCTGTTTGACAGCGGAAAAGACGAACGCCTCGCCAAATTAAACCTTGCCGTGGACAGCATACGCAAACGCTATGGGGAAGATGCGGTAAAACGCGCCTGTTTCGTGGAGCCGGAACAAACCAAAAAAGATATCTCCCACATGGCAGGCGGGCTAAGCAAAGCAAAACGAAACCTCTGATTATGCCGCATCATCAAACTGGGAGTTATAGAGATTTGCATAAAACCCGCCTGCGGCCAGCAACTCCTCATGATTTCCCTGCTCGACAATATCGCCGTCCTTCATGACAAGGATCAGGTCGGAATTTCGGATGGTGGAAAGCCTGTGGGCGATGACAAAGCTGGTCCGCCCCTGCATGAGGTGGTCCATCGCCTTCTGGATGGCAATCTCCGTCCGCGTATCTACGGAAGATGTTGCCTCGTCTAAAATCAGAATCTTATTGTCCGCCAAAATTGCCCTTGCAATGGTAAGAAGCTGTTTCTGCCCCTGGGAGACATTGCTGGCGTCCTCATTCAATTCCATCTGGTATCCGCCCGGAAG
>CANQUZ010000062.1 GCA_947627165.1 uncultured Roseburia sp. | reverse complement strand
GAGCAGAACGCCCGTTCATGAGCAATTTTGAAGCCCGTAGTGCGGGATTGCGAATGGCGTGGGCTGAACTGTTACAAATTTCGTACTAACTTCTGCCTCTAAATCTATTGACAAACTTACCCAAAAGCAGTACTCTAATGGTATCATATTGTTAATTTTTTATCAAACAAGGGGAAGCGCTTATGCCGGCTTTCGCTTGTTATCAAAATTCTTCGGGAGGATTTCAAACAATGAGTGATTTTAACAATTTAAAACTGGAAGTCGCTGACGAGATTGCAGTTCTTACGATTTCAAGGCCTGCAGCTCTGAATGCTTTAAACAGCGAGACTTTAGATGAGCTGGACGCCGCTCTGGCAGAAATTGAAACGAGAGACGATGTAAAAGTGGTGATTTTAACCGGCGGCCCTGACAAGAAAGGCAACGAGTTTAAATCTTTCGTGGCAGGCGCGGACATCGCTGAGATGGTAAACTTTACCGCGGCAGAGGCGAGGGCATTCGGCATGAAGGCGTCAGTTCCGTTCTTCCGCTTGCAGAATATGCGCCAGGTGACTATCGCGGCAGTCAACGGTTTTGCCCTTGGCGGAGGATGTGAAATTTCTATGGCGTGCGATATCCGCATCGCTTCCGACAATGCTTCCTTCGGCCAGCCGGAAACCGGCTTGGGAATCATCCCTGGATTTGGCGGCACCCAGAGGCTTGCCCGCTTAGTAGGCATGGGACGCGCAAAAGAGCTGATTTTCACCTGTGATTCCATTGACGCTGCAGAGGCTTACCGCATCGGCCTTGTAAACAAAGTGGTTGCTCCGGAGGAATTAATGCCTGCCGCAAAAGCAATGGCAGCTAAAATTATCTCCAAGGGCAGCTACGCCGTTTCCATTGCAAAAGCCGCTATCAACAACGGCTATGACATGGATATCAAAAATGCCGTTGAGATGGAGGCAAACCTCTTCGGCCTTACCTGCTCCACCAACGACAAAAAAGAAGGCATGAGCGCTTTCTTAGAGAGAAGAGCTGCAAATTTAACGGACTTCTAAGAGTTTTTATCTATGCAGCTGCTGAGGAAAGGAGCGCCGCCCCATAACCAAAAAATCGTTATGGGGCGGCGCTCCTTTGTCTCTTCCAATTATTCAAAAATTCTTGTTATATCCTGATACCGATTCACAACTCGATAAATCTCCACAAACTCTTTTCCAACTTTATATATAATAACATAACTCTCCCAGACGGCATATTTATAATTCGTCCGGAAATGAATCCGCTTTGAAAGATCCGCTCCTATTTCAGGAAACATCTGAATATTTTCAAACTTACCATAAATCTCCCGAATCGTTTTTATGGCATATTCTTCATTATCTTCCGCAATAAAATCACGAATTTCTTTCAAATCATTTACTACGAGAGGGTTGATCCGCAATTTCAGCATAACCTACTCCCCCACCAGCGATTTCAACTCCTCAAGGCTCAGCCATCCTTCCCCATCCTTCACGGCTTCCTCCGCCTCCTGCAGTTTCATCAGCAGCTTTTTCTCAGCCCTGTCACGCTCGTAGTCTTCAATATCAAGTACCACAAATCTGCCTCGGCCGTTTTTGGTGAGGAAAACCGGCTCACCCACATGGCAGTTCTTCAAAACTTCATTATAATTTCTTAAATCTGACACAGGTAAAATGTTCGCCATAATCCTTTCCTCCATCCTCTTTTTTCTTATAATGATATTATATAGAAAAGATAAGTAAAATTCAACGTAAAATTTCACAGCATTTCTTCTGCCTGCAAAAGGAACTTGCCCTCTCTCTTTTTCTACGAAAGCCCCAGCACAGCCGCCACGATTGGTATCGTCACCACGGATAACATGGTCGTCAGGGCGACGCCCTTTGACGCCAGCCCATAGTTTCCATCGTACTGCTGTGCCAGCATGGCGGTCATGCTGCCCACCGGGGTTGCCAGCATCACCATGCAGACTCCGCAGATCATGGGATCTGGCACCAACTGCATGATAATCCAAGTCCCAATCACAGGAACGACGAGCAGTTTGATTGCGGAAAACACCAAGAGACGCACATCTGTAAACAATTCCCGCAGACGAAACTCCAGAAAAGACGCGCCGATCACCATCATGCTCAAAGGCGCCGTGATATGGCTTAAACTTTCTGCGGCATGAAAAAGAAAATCCGGCACAAAAATCCGCCCAAAGTAAATCGTTAAGGATACCACGCAGGCAATGACGCCGGCGTTAAAAATGCTTTTCCACTGAAATTTCTCCTTCCCACTCTGATCCTGCTTCATGGCGCGGATCCCATAGGTGTAAATGATGATATTATAAGGGAAAAAGAACATGGCGGCATAAAGCAGGGCTTCGCTCCCATAGAGGGCGGACAAAATCGGAAGCCCCATAAAACCGATATTGGAAAAAATCAGCATGACCCGATAGACGCCGTAATTCTCCCTCTCTGCCTTAAGAATCTGCGGAAAAACTATAGAAACCAAGAGCAGCGCGGCGTAAATGGCCAGTGAAATCCCCAATACCAGCAGGATTTTTTTCATTTCTACCGAATTTTCATGATCCATTCCGGACGCCAGTATCATTGCGGGATTGCCCACATTGACCACCAGCCATGAGATTGTTTTTGACGCAGTTTTATCAATCGCCCCCACCTTTGCGCATAAATATCCAATGAGCATCATGAGAAACAGCGCCATCATTTGCTGCAGCAATAACATACGGCCACCCTAACATTCCATTTTCCAGATTGCGGCGGAATATGGCGGCAATTCACTGCCTCCGCCAAAATCGTGGGGCGTACCGGTAATTAATTCCTGCGCCATGCCGCAGCCGGCATCAAAATGCGCCATATAAGGAACATCTTCCGCATTAATGGCTACAAGTATGCGCTCATGTTCACTTTTCCGCTCAAAAATACACTGTCTGTTCGTCAATAGCACAGAGCGGAAATTGCCGTAATTTAACGCTTCCGAGCTTTTTTTAATTTCAGCAAGGCGGCTGATAAATTCTGTCAAATCTGTCCATTCGGGGGCAGGGAAACTGACACGCAGCGCCGGATCCCCCTCTTCTTTGCGCGCCTTTGCCCCCCACTCACTGCCATAGTAAACACAGGGGATGCCCGGCATTCCAAACGCCATCGCATAAATTAAGGGCAGATGCTTTTCATTCTGCAGCAGGCTGGCAATCCGGCTCACGTCATGATTGTCCACAAAAGAAAGCAGATGCTTTCCCTTATAGAGGGTCCAGTTTTCCGGTCCGAACTGGCGCATCAGAGAATGGATGATTTCAAACATATTCATGCTGTTAAAGCTGGAATGCAGGCCTTTGTAACACTCATAATTCGTCACAGAGTGAAGCATGGAATCGTTCATAATCTGATTATAATCTCCATGCAGAGTCTCTCCCACCAAAAAGAAATCCGGCTTTAACCCATCGCAGAAGCTCCGGAGCCTCCGCATGAAATCACGGTCAAGGCAATAGGCAACGTCAAGGCGCAGTCCGTCAATCCCAAATTCTTCCACCCAGCCCTTGATTGCAGAAAAAATATGCTGTACCACTTCCTCGTTGCGGAGGTTGATTTTCACCAAATCATAATTCCCCTCCCAGCCCTCATACCATAAGCCGTCATTATAATGGGAGTTTCCGTCAAAATTGAGAAAGAACCAGTCCTTATAGGGAGAATCCCACCTCTTTTCCAGCACGTCCCGGAATGCAAAGAAACCTCTCCCCACATGGTTGAATACGCCGTCTAAAACCACCTTGATCCCCTCTTTATGAAGATTCAAACAAACCTCCTTAAAATCCTCGTTTGTGCCTAAGCGGGTATCAATTTTGGTAAAGTCTCTGGTATTATAGCCATGGGTGTCCGACTCAAAGACAGGTGAAAAGTAAATCGCATCCGCGCCTAATTTTTTGATGTGCGGGATCCAATCATTGACCTTTAAAATCCGATGCTCTAACACCCCGTCATTCTCAAAGGGCGCGCCGCAAAATCCCAGCGGATAAATCTGATAAAATACGCTTTCATAAGCCCACATAAAGCAACCTCCTAATATTCTAAGGGCATCATTTCCCCTGCCCCTTACTGATTTTTTCTACTCATTTCCCTTGATTTCTGAGAGCAGGCGCGCTGCGCCGTGATCACGGTATCCCGCAGTCCGCCCCGCTCCAAAGCGGCCACTGCCTCAATGGTTGTGCCCCCCGGAGAACAAACGGCATCTTTTAATGCGCCCGGGTGCTCGCCGCTTTCCAAAACCATCTTTGCTGCGCCATAGACAGACTGTGCGGCAAATTTATAGGCCTGTCCCCGCGGCATTCCTTCCGCCACGGCGGCGTCTGCCATCGCCTCAATCATCAGGTACACATAAGCCGGAGAAGAACCGGAAACGCCTACAACGGCATCCATCAAGCTCTCAGAAACCACTTCCGCCTTACCAAAACAGGTAAAAATATCCACAATGTCTTTTAACTCTTCCTCGGTGACATTCTGATTGGGGCAGAGGGCTGACATTGCCTCCCCTACCAGTGCCGGAGTGTTCGGCATGGCGCGCACCAGCTTAATTTCCTTTCCAAATGCCTGCTCAATAGTGTCTATCGTCTGGCCCGCAGCAATGGAAACAATGACGCAGCCCCCCTTAATATGCTCAGCAATCTGCGGGATGACCTCGCTGAATTTATTGGGCTTTACCGCAAGGAACAAAATGTCGCTCTGCCTTGCGACAACGGTATTATCAAGGGTTGTCTCAACCGAAAGCCTTTCTGAAATCTTTTCCAATGCAGCGGCAGAATAGTCGCTGGCAATGATTTGGCTACTGTCGGCAAACCCTGATTGTAAAATTCCGCCAGCCATGGCGCTTCCCATATTTCCGATACCGATAAATCCTATTTTTTTATCAAACATACTCTCCCTCATTTCTTGATGCGCCGATTCGATACCGACGCCTTTCCTTCTTTCATGAAATTGATGCCTCCGCAATCTCTGTATCAGTGTATTCCTAAATACCGGAAAAGTCAAGTTGCCGCAACGCTTTCCGCCATAGGGAGAAGCCTTCTGTCAATACGCTGTTTTTGTGAACTATATCTCATAATTGTTGCCATAATACTATCCTTGTGTTATAATATTATCGATTTTATAATGTTTTATCATGCTTTACACGCAATACCTTACGGAAGTTGATACAATTTGGAGAACAATCGGAATGAAATTAAACGAGGGATTAGTTTACACAGACAGTAATTGCACCGCTTGCCACCGTTGCATATCCGGCTGCCCGGTGCTTGGAGCCAATCGTTCCGTCGAAACGGACAACGGCATTCAGATTCATGTAGATGATGAAAAATGCCTGCATTGCGGCAGATGCCTTATCAGCTGCCACCATGATGCAAGGAAATTCCGGGATGACACGTCCCGTTTTCTGGCGGATTTGAAGCGGGGTGAGCCAATCTCGCTTCTGGTTGCGCCGTCCTTTTTCGTGATTTATGACGACCGTGCGGCCCAGATTCTGGGGTATTTGCAAAGCATCGGCTTAAAACTGCTGTATGACGTCAGCTATGGCGCAGACATTGCCATCTGGGCGTATTTAAAGTGGCTCGAAGAAAACGGGACGGGCGGAGAAATCGCGCCTCCCTGCAGCGCCATTGTCAATTATATTGAAAAATATTCGGACATCCTTTCAGAACGGCTAATCCCTGTAAAATCTCCACTCATGTGTCTTGCCACTTATATTCGGAAACATTTGAACAATACAGATCGGCTTGCGTTCTTAACTCCCTGCATTGCAAAAAAAGACGAAATAGATTCACCGGACAACGCTGGCCTGGTGGATTATAATGTGACGTTCTCCCATCTGCTAAAAGCGTTGGATTCGGTGGATGTCTCCCGCTTTTCCACAAAGGTGGAATTATCAGATTTTGGGTTGGGGCGTCTCTTCCCGATTCCCGGCGGCCTTTCTGAAAATATCAGGCATTTTGTATCTCCGCAGAACGCCATCCGGGAAGTCCATGGGGAACTTGATATCTATGATTATTTTTTTCAGCTTGAGCAACGGATACAGGCAGGAAAAGAGCTGCCGTTTCTGATTGACTGCTTAAACTGCAGCCAGGGCTGCCTTTCCGGTCCGGGGACGGAACTAAACCGAGCCTTTGACGACGACATTTTCCTGCGGATGCAGCGTCACCGCAATCCAAATCCTGCGATTCCCAGAGAGGAAAACCCTTACCTGAAAGAACTGCCGTTAGAAGAGCGGCGCAGACGGCTACAGAAACGCTTTCTGGATTTTGACCTTTCGGATTATCTGTGCTCCTATCGGGGGAAAGAGCAAAAATATCTTGATGAGCGTTACCTCAAAGACGAAGATGGGGAGATAGACGCCCAGTTAGAGGATACGTTTCTTTCCATGCACAAGACCACGGAAGTTTCCAGAAGGATTAACTGCCAGGCCTGCGGATACAGCAGCTGTGTTGAGATGGCAATAGCGATTTCCAGAGGATATAATGTAGTTGACAACTGCGTCCATTACCTGAAAGATAAAATCCAACGCACCGCTATGCTGGATGCGCGCTATAAAATTTCAAACTATAACGCCTACTGCAGCTTTACGGAAAAATTGATCTCCACCTGCAGCATGACCGACTATGTATTTATTAACTGTAATATTAATAACTTCAAACTGGTAAACGAGACTTATGGATTTAAAAACGGCGAACAGATTTTGCAGAAATGCTGCGATTTTGTCACCAGCCTCGCTCTTGAGGACGAACTGGTTGCGCTGACCGGCGGCAATAATTTTGTCGGCGTGTTCCGTGCTGAGAGGCAAAAAGAAGTTATCCAGGCATTAACCTCCATACAGGTAAATATCGGAGAAAATTTTGTCACGCTGCATACGAGGATTGCCATATATGAGCCGGACGGTACGGATAACTCCCCTCAGATGGTGATGAACAAGCTCTCCATTACGCTGGATGCCATTGACCGTGAACAGGGAGAGTCGCGGTTATTTTATAACGATCGCCTGCTGAAACAGCAGCAAGATGAAAACAGGATGGCCGCAAATGTAGAGCGGGCCCTGGAGTCAGGAGAATTTCAGGTATTCTATCAGCCCAAAGTGGATATCAAGAGCCGGGAGATTGTAGGGGCAGAAGCCCTAATCCGCTGGGTGCGTGACGGGCATATTATCCCTCCCATGGAATTTATTCCCGTGTGTGAGCGCAAGGGAATCGTAAAAAAACTGGACTTTTTTGTGTTGGAATCCGTGTGCAGGGATATTGCTGTATGGACAGAAGGAGGATTTCATGCGGTACCCATTTCCGTCAATTTCTCAAGGGTTCATTTTGTGACAGACTTGATTGCGGAACGTATCAGAGACGTAGCCCTAAAGTACGGAATTGACCGGAAGTATCTGGAAATTGAATTTACGGAAACGACGTGCATGGGGAATCCGGAAAAGCTGTCTGCCAATATTAAAAAACTGCGGGAGTATGGAATCGCATCCTCTATGGATGATTTCGGGACTCAGTATTCAACGCTCAGCATTCTGCAGAATATGAGCTTTGACACCCTAAAGCTGGATAAATCTTTTTTGAATCACGACAGCTCTAAGAATGCCCGCAGGCATATTATCGTTGAAAATATTATCCGCATGGCGCATGGGCTTGACATGAAGATTGTCTCCGAGGGGATTGAGACTGAGGAAGATTTGGATTACATCCAAAGATTAGGCGGCGACATCGCGCAGGGATATCTGTTTGACAGGCCGCTGCCGCGTGAAGAATTTGAAAAGCGTCTGGTTCAAAGGATTTACCCGCTGTGCCAGAAAATGTAGCTTTCGGTTTCACTCTTTATAATCCCTTGTTATGTCTTGCCCTCAGGGCGAAAAAGTGCGGAAGCGTCATCCGCTTCCGCACTCCAAATAACCAGATTTTCTTTTTTCAGTCTTTCCCTTAAATCTTTCTTCCAAGAGTCACGGAAATGACCTGTTCTACATACTCCCCGTTAGACAATCTCTGAATCGTCACATCCACAACGGTCCCTGCCTTATAGTACTGTAAGGTATTCGACAATTCATCCATCGAGCCGATTTTCTTCCCGTCAAACTGGGTAATAATATCGCCTTTTAAGATGCCGGCTTTCTCTGCCGCAGAGCCTTCTACCACACGGATGACATAGACGCCCGCCGGCATATTATACGTCTCTGATATATCGTTTGTCACATCGACAGCGCCCACAATGCCAAGATAAGCGCTCTCCGCCGTATCTACTTTTTCTTTGGTAATCAAATCCTGGATAATCGGAGCGGCAGTATTAATTGGAATCGCATAGCCAATCCCCTCTACAGCCGTATCTGAATATTTCACAGAGTTGATGCCGATGACTTCTCCGACTGCATTCAAGAGCGCCCCTCCGCTGTTTCCGGGGTTAATGGCTGCATCCGTCTGGATTAAATCTGCGGTATAGCTGGTGCTGCTGTGAGAATCGGAAACAGATACCTCACGGTTCAATGCGCTGATGCATCCTGTGGTAACGGACTGGCCATAACCTAACGCATTGCCAATGGCAATACTTGCCTCCCCCACGCGAAGTTTTTCGGAATCGCCTAACGTCGCCACTTTAATGTTGTCCATTGTCTTGGCTTCCACACTGCCCAACGCCACCTGGATTACGGCAAGGTCGGTATAAGGATCCGTGCCTTTAATCTCGGCGCTGACCGTGGAATTGTCGTTGAAGGTCACCGTCAGGCTGTTTGCGCCTTCCACAACGTGGTTGTTTGTGGCAATGTATAAATTTTTATCATCCTGCGATACGATAATGCCGGAGCCGCAGCTGGTGCTCTCATAAGTTTCCGGCATTCCACCCCAGAAACTGCGGTATTCTGTCTCGCTGACATTGGTGATGGCAACGATGGACGGCATGGAAGCCTCTACGATATCGGAAACGTCCGTTGCAATATAGGTGGACGACGTAGCGGTTGCCTCTATTTTTTTACCGCTGTCACTGTTCTGCGTCAGCACATTGTCCGAAGTTTTTTCTTCCGAAACGCCCTCTCCCCTTATCTGGGAAGCCGCGTAATGTACCCCCTCAAACACTCCGCCGGACACCAGCCCAAACACCAACGCCAATGCCGCGCATTTTGCCATCTTTGTGCCAAAACCTCCGGGCTTTCTCTCTTTTTTCTTTTTTTCTTTCCTGGGAGGCGTTTGATATGGGCCGTTCTGGTAAGTCTGATACCCCTGGTTCTGATACGTTCCGTTATTCTGATACCCCGGATTCTGATAAGACCCATACGTCTGATACCCGGTCTGCTGATAGGAATAGAAACTGTCCCGATTCTGCTGGGCATCGAAATTACCGTTGTTCGCGCCGTTGTCATTACTGTTATTGTTGTGATTGCCATTGTTATATAAATTATTATCCATACGTCATTTCTCCTTCCGTAATGATATTTCCTTTCTTCCTTTACAAGAAACAGTCTATCTCCTATTTGTGTTCGATTTGTGACGGAACTATCAAAACTTTATGACTTTTCCAGCTTATTCACTACAAATACATGGCAAAAATATGAAATTGCCAAGCAAAATGGAAGATTCCGACACACAGCATTCCTGCCGCATAGCCCTTTCTCCACCTGTCCGGCTGAATCCGAAGGAAAAATGTCAACATCAAAAACAAATACAGCAAATCCGTCAAATAGTACACTCTCGCGCCTGAAGCATACATGGTCGGTGAAAAATATAAAACCGCTTCACTGGCAATGCCCGCAAGATATACAAGAAGCACAATTATTTGACGCTCTGACACTTTCCATAAGTAAAAAAACGTAAAGACCAGGGCCGCTCCCCACCAGAACAATGCAATCTTATTCCACAGAGTCAGATCCGTTATGGCGGGCACCCGCTCTATCGGAAGCGTAATATCCCCGATCCTCATTCCGACATCCGACAGCGCCGTCACCCTGACAAAGGGCAGGCAGGCCGCTCCAGTAAAGATTGCCGCCGCTGCCATCCAGACCATATCGCCCTTTTGCCCGTTCTCTTTTTGTTGCAGCAATAGAATCCCCGCAATCCAGATTCCGCACAAAAACAGCTTGTTTTCGTTGGCAAAAGAGGACAACAGCCACTGCACTGTGATAAAAAAATGTTCCCCAAAGGTCAGGCTCTCATACTGGGGCATCCAGTTCTGAACCTCCTCTGCCACCCTGAGAGAATTGCCGGGGGCTAAAAATAACACCATATAGGCAGCCACTGTCCCTACTAATTGTAAAAACATCCCCCCATGGATTTGTTTCTTTTTCCAGAAAAGATATAAAACCCCTAACATTTCAAGCGTCACTAAAACTGCCCCCATCTGCTCAATGGTCATACTGGCAATCACCGCACAGGGCAGGGAATAACACAGTGTTATTCCGCGAAACTCCCCCGTATCAAAAACCAGATCCGCCAGCGGCACAAGCGCCCAAATCCCGCAGGTGAAAGACCAGGTATAAAAAATAGATCCGTTAATCCATATCGCCGCATAGCCCAGGGTGGCAGCCGCCATCAGAAAATAGCCTGTGACAGACATCGCGGCAGCAGGCAGATCAAACTTCT
>CANQUZ010000061.1 GCA_947627165.1 uncultured Roseburia sp. | reverse complement strand
ACGATGTACAATTTGGAAGCCCCGCAGGAGAGAGCCCTCTCCTCAAGGCCATCTAACTCTTCCTCCTGCCCGCAGTCGATGCAGCAGCAGATGACTTCATAATCATAATTTTCCTTTAACCAGGGAATGATGGCGGTAGTGTCCAATCCGCCGGAGTATGCAAGAATTACTTTTTCTTTCATGGGATAGTTCCTTTCTTTGAAAATGTTTCATATAGCTTTGGTTACAAACAATATACAACAAAACAGAGGGAAACGCAAGTGAAAAAATATACATACAATTTTAATAAAAATACATAATACTGTACAAAGTAACGGAAAAAGATATGAGTGAAGAAAAGGATATTGCATAAACAGGGAGATGGATGTATAATTATACAGTAAATAAAAGAGAAAGCCGCCTCTCCCGTAAAAAGAGGCTTTACGGCGGCATTCGGGTGTACTAATATAAGATAGAAAGAAACAGGGAAAGGTAGAACGTTATGATAAAAGCAGGAATTATCGGAGCAACCGGATATGCGGGAAATGAATTGGTCAGGATTTTGACGGGACACAAAGAGGTGGAAATCAAATGGTACGGTTCCCGCAGCTACATAGATAAAAAATATGCGCAGGTTTACCAGAATATGTTTGAGATTGTGGAGGATTGCTGCCTGGATGATAATATAGAGGCGTTGGCGGAGCAGGTGGATGTCATTTTCACGGCGACGCCCCAGGGATTTTTAGCCGGCCTCCTCACGGAAGAGATACTAAAGAAAACCAAAGTCGTGGACTTAAGCGCCGACTACCGGATTAAGGATGTGGCAGTCTATGAGGCATGGTATGGAATCGAGCACAAAAGCCCCCAGTTTCTTGGGGAGGCGGTTTACGGCCTTTGCGAGGTGAATCGGGAAAAGATAAAGGCAGCCAGGCTGATTGCCAACCCCGGATGCTATACCACCTGCTCCATTTTAACAGCCTATCCTCTGGTAAAAGAGGGGCTGATTGATCCGGAAACCTTAATCATTGACGCGAAATCCGGCACTTCCGGCGCGGGTAGGGGCGCAAAGCTCCCAAACCTCTATTGTGAGGTCAATGAAAACATAAAAGCCTACGGAGTGGCAAGCCACCGCCACACGCCGGAAATTGAGGAGCAGTTAGGCTATGCGGCGGGAACAGAGATTACGATTAACTTTACGCCGCATTTAGTTCCCATGAACCGCGGCATATTGGCGACGGAATACGCAGCATTGGTAAAAAAAGCCGACGGGAGCCTTCCGACCTATGAGGAGGTCAAAGCCGTGTATGATGCGTATTACCAGAAAGAAAAGTTTGTCCGCGTCTTAGAAAAAGATGTGCTTCCGGAGACAAAATGGGTGGAAGGCAGCAATTACGTGGATATTAATTTTAAAATCGATCCGCGCACCGGAAGGATTATTATGATGGGCGCGTTAGACAATCTGGTGAAGGGCGCGGCAGGACAGGCAGTGCAGAATATGAACCTGCTGTTTGGTTTCCCGGAGTGGGAGGGCTTAGAACTCGTCCCGCTGTTTCCCTAAGAAAGGGAGCAAACCCTGGCCATTCGCTGCGCTGAAAGGGCAGCGGGGGCGTAACATCCCTTCAACGAAAAGGCCGCCTGTTGGCGGCAGAATGAGAGGAACTATGAAAGAAAATGTGATCATTCGTCAGATGGGTTTCGATGATTATGAGGAAGTGCATGGGTTATGGATGCAGATTCATGGATTCGGGATACGAAGTATGGATGATTCCAGAGAGGGAGTGGAGCGGTTTATCCGCAGAAATCCATCCACCAGTATGGTTGCAGTCTTAGAGGGGCGGATCATAGGCGCGATTCTATGCGGCCACGACGGCAGAAGAGGCTGCCTTTATCATGTCTGTGTGCAGGAAAGCTACAGAAAGCATGGAATCGGGCAGAAAATGGTCCATGCCTGCCTGGAGGCATTGAAAAAAGAGCATATCTGCAAAGTGAATTTGCTGGCATTTCAGAAAAATGAGGTGGGAAACCGGTTTTGGCAGGGAATGGGCTGGAGTTTCCGGGAGGATGTGAACTATTATGAGTATGTGTTAGATGACCATAATATTACCACCTACAACCCATAGATGAGAGAGGGAAAGAGCCAGCAAAACAGTAAAGGAGGAACTCTGGTATGAGACAGATTACAGGCGGTGTCACCGCAGCGAAAGGATTTTTTGCGGCAGCGGCGGCGGCAGGCATCAAATACAAAGACAGGACGGATATGGCAATGATTTACAGTGAGGCGCCCTGCCAGGCGGCGGGAACCTTTACGAGAAATATCGTAAAGGCGGCTCCGGTAAAATGGGACCAGAAAGTGGTCTATGAGACAAAAAAAGCCCAGGCGGTTGTCATCAATGCAGGCATTGCCAACGCCTGTACCGGAGAAGAGGGGATGGGCTATTGCAAAGATACGGCAGAAGAAGCGGGGAAACATTTAAACATTCCGGCGGAGCAGGTTCTTGTGGCTTCCACGGGTGTGATTGGTATGCAGCTTCCCATGGACCGGATCCGCGCAGGGGTGGCGGCCATGGTTCCCGATTTAAAGGCAGATATTGAGAGCGGCCATAAGGCGGCCCGCGCCATTATGACCACGGATACCCGCGAGAAAGAAGCGGCGGTCGAGGTGGAAATCGGGGGAAAGACCGTTACGGTTGGAGGTATGTGCAAGGGATCCGGCATGATCCATCCCAATATGTGCACCATGTTAAGCTTTGTCACTACAGATGCGGCCATTTCCCAGCAGCTGCTGTTAGAGGCTTTGCAGGCGGATGTGGAGGATACCTACAACATGGTTTCTGTAGATGGCGACACTTCCACGAATGACACCTGTATCCTCTTGGCAAACGCAATGGCGGGCAATCCGGAGATTACAGAAAAAAATGAGGATTATAGGATTTTTACAGAGGCGCTTCACCAGGTAAATGAGACTCTTGCAAAAAAGATGGCGGAAGACGGCGAGGGGGCGACGGCACTGTTTGAAGTGAAGGTCGTGGGAGCTGCGAGCAAAGAACAGGCGAAAGTATTAAGCAAAGCCGTCATTACCTCAAACCTTACGAAAGCGGCGGTTTTCGGGCACGACGCCAACTGGGGCCGAATCCTCTGCGCCATGGGGTATTCCGGCGCCGAGTTTGATCCGGAAAAAGTGGATTTGTTTTTTGAGAGCGCGGCAGGAAAAATGAAGATTATTGAAAACGGCGTGGCATTGGATTACAGCGAGGAGATGGCTTCCAAAATCCTCTCCGAGCCTGCTGTGACGGCTATTGCGGACGTGAAGATGGGCTCTGCGCAGGCCACGGCATGGGGATGCGACCTGACGTTCGATTATGTGAAAATCAATGCGGATTACCGTTCTTAAAAAAGCGCGGGTGAAATTCAGACAGCCGGATGGCGGCAGAGAAAGAGGAAACGGATTATGGAAGAGAAAAATATGCAGGAATTGTTAAAGAAAGCGGAGGTGCTGATTGAAGCGCTCCCCTATATACAGCGTTTTAACCGTAAAATCATTGTAGTAAAGTACGGCGGCAGCGCTATGGTGGATGAAACCTTAAAAAGACAGGTGATTCAGGATGTGACGCTGTTAAAGCTCGTGGGCTTTAAGCCAATCATCGTACACGGCGGCGGCAAAGAAATCAGCAGATGGGTGGAAAAATCCGGGATGGAGCCGGAGTTTGTAAAGGGCTTCCGGAAAACGGATGATCTGACCATGGAGATTGTGGAGATGGTATTAAACCGCGTGGGAAAATCCTTAGTGCAGCTGGTGCAGGAATTAGGCGTCAATGCCGTTGGGATCAGCGGAAAGGATGGGAATCTCCTGAAAGTAGAGAAAAAATACGCCGATGGGGAAGATATCGGATTTGTGGGGGAAATCACAGAGGTCAACCCCAAAATCCTTTATGATTTGTTAGAAAAGGATTTTCTCCCTATCGTTTGTCCGGTGGGGATGGACGAACAGTACCGCAGCTATAACATCAATGCAGATGATGCGGCGTGCGCCATTGCAAAGGCAGTGAAAGCAGAAAAATTAGCCTTTTTGACCGATATTGAGGGTGTGTACAAAAATCCAGAGGATAAAAGCACGCTGATATCCTGCCTGTCGATTCCGGAAGCAAGGGAACTCATTGGCGGCGGCTTTATCGGGGGCGGTATGCTGCCGAAACTGAACAACTGCATCGACGCAGTGGAAAACGGCGTTTCTAAAGTCCATATTTTAGATGGGCGCATTGCGCATTGCCTGCTGTTGGAGATTTTCACCAAGAACGGAATCGGAACAGTATTTTTAGGCGATAAAGTGACGAGATTTTAAAGCGGCGCAGAAGATCTGCGGAAAGGCATGGTTAGATATGAAAAAAGAAAGTTATATCCAAAAGGCGGAAGAAGCGCTCCTTCACACATACAATCGCTACCCGTTAGTGTTAGACCATGGGGAGGGAGTTTATCTTTACGATACCGATGGAAACGAATACTTGGATTTTGCGGCGGGTATTGCGGTGCAGGCATTGGGATACCATCATGAGGAATATACGAAAGCCTTAAAAGAGCAGGCGGATAAGCTGCTGCATACGTCCAACCTCTATTATAATGTCCCGATTATGAACGCAGCGGAGCGGTTAAAAAAAGCCAGCGGGATGGACCGCGTATTTTTCACGAACAGCGGCACAGAAGCCGTGGAGGGGGCAATCAAAGCGGCGAAAAAATACGCCTACACCCGGGACGGCCATGCGGGCCATGAAGTGATTGCCATGAATCAGTCTTTCCACGGCAGAAGCATCGGGGCATTGTCCGTGACGGGAAACCAACATTACCAACAGCCCTTTGAGCCGCTGATGCCGGGAGTGAAATTTGCGGAATTTAACCAATTAGAGAGCGTAGCGTCTTTGGTAAATGAGAAAACCTGCGCCATTATTTTTGAGACGGTGCAGGGCGAGGGAGGCATTTACCCGGCGGACATGGAATTTATCAAGGGCGTGAGGGAGCTGTGCGACCAGCATGATATCCTTTTGATTCTGGATGAGATTCAATGCGGCATGGGCAGAACCGGGGAGATGTTTGCATGGCAGCATTACGGTGTGAAGCCGGACATCATGACCAGCGCGAAAGCGTTAGGCTGCGGCGTTCCGGTGGGGGCGTTTTTGATGACGGAAAAAGTGGCGGAAAAATCGCTGCAGCCCGGCGACCATGGAACCACCTACGGCGGCAACCCTTTTGTGGGAGCGGCGGTGGATAAAGTGTTAGAAATCATGGAGCGCGACCAGTTAGTCAGGCACGTAAAAGAAATCACGCCGTATTTGGAACAGAGGTTAGATGAGCTGGTGGAAAAGTATGATTTCCTTAAGGCAAGACGCGGCATGGGCCTGATGCAGGGAGTCGTCTCAGAAAAGCCGGTGGGGCAGATCGCCGCGAAAGCCATTGAGAAGGGACTGCTGATCATAACGGCAGGATCGGATGTGCTTCGCCTGGTGCCGCCTTTAATCATTGAGAAAAACCATGTGGATGAGATGCTTCAGAAATTGGACAGCGTCTTAGCGGAGCTGTAAAGAAGAACGTTCGCCTGCGGGCGATAGAATGCGAGGAAAAATGAAAGCATTACAGAAGAAACTCCTATCGTCGGCCGGTCTGGGCATCCTGCTGATAGGCATGACGGCGGCAATATCGCATCGGACGGTGATTGAGAGCGGAGCGGAAGAACCGGAAGCAGCAGAAGAAACTGACAGCATGGCAGCCGCTGCAGAGGAGGAAGCCTATCAGCAGGCGGAGGCAGATCTTATTTTCTGGTATCAGGATGCCTCCTACGGAGCATTTTTTGACTTGGCTTCCAGGGAATATTTTAAAAAGACAAAGATAAAGGCGCTGCCGGTGTATCAAGGGGAAACAGAATACATGGCGGCCATATATGACAGCACGATGCGGGAGGAAGCCTATCCGGACGTCTACCTGATTTCGGGGGAGAACTTAGAAGAAGCCTATCTCTATGGGCTTGCGGCACCCAATGAAGATGCGGACCGTTATAGCGGCGCGGCGGATCAGGCGTTGAATGCGGCGGCCTATCAGGGAAAGCTGTTGGGATACCCCTTAAATTACAATACGTGTGTGTTTATCTATCAAAATGACTATTTTGAGCAGCCGCCGGAAACGATGGCGGATATCGTCCGCTATTCAAAGGAAAACGAGCCGGGGGAAAACGTGGAGTATCTGATGGAATGGGACGTCAACGATGCCTTTTATGATTTTCCCTTTGTATCAAACAGCATCACCTTTGAGAAAAAAGAGGCGCAGCTGTTGGAGGTAATCTATGAGGAGGAACTCTACCAGAAGGACAAAGAGTTCTTTCAGGAATTGACATCATCTTTCTCTGTGGATGCCAAGACTGTTTCGGAGGAAAGCATTTTAAAGAATTTTAAAGAGGGAAGGACTCTTTGCGCCATCCTAGATACCGATTCTCTTTCCCAGTTGGAGGGCTATTCTTATTCTCTGAAAAAAGTGCCTGATCTGAATGAAGAGTTGAAGACGTATTCCTGCGCCATGACGAAAATGTTAATCGTCAATGATTTTTCCAAAGAATTGCAGAAGGCGGCGGATTTTGCGGAATTTGTCACCATCGACATGGCGGGAGCCTTATATGGGGCTTCCGGGCATTATTCCGTTTTCAAAAGCGAAACGGCGGATATGGTGGAACAGACTGCCTACGAAGCGTATGAGACGGCTGTTTTAGCGCCGGCTTCCCAGGATGCGAGAGACTTCTGGGTGGGACTCAAAGAAAGATTTGAACGGTATTTCTAAAATAATTGTAAAAAATAGGATAATCTCTTGTCATAAATCAGAAATTTCGTTAAAATAGAAATAAGGCATTGAGGACTCCTGTCTTTTCAAAAGATTAGGAGAATGCTTATGAAACAAAGATTTGTGACGGCGGTGATCCTGTTTTTTTTATTGCTTGCAAACGCCGCCTGTGCAAAGGATAAGACAGTTTATGTGAAGATGCCGGAAACATCAGATGTTACGGAGCAGTTATCTGAAGAGACAGACGAATCAAAGGATATCCTGGAGGAAACCGGGAATGAGCGTATGGAGTCATCATCAGAGGAAAGTTCCTGTTATGTTTATGTGTGCGGTGCAGTGGAACAGCCGGGGGTCTATGTGTTAGGACCTCATGCTAGAATTTATGAAGCCATAGAGGCAGCTGGGGGTTTGACGGAAGAAGCGGATTTCGGTTCTGTCAATCAGGCAGAGGAAGTGTCTGACGGACAGATGGTTAAAATTTTAACAAAGGAGGAGACGTCTGCTGCAGTTTCGGAGGCAGCATCGGAGACAGACGGCCGGATTAACATCAATCAGGCGTCTGTGGAGGAGCTGATGGCTCTGCCGGGGATCGGCAGTGCAAAAGCGGGCAGTATCGTATCCTACCGGGAGCAAAACGGTGAATTTTCTTCCATTGAAGAGGTGATGCAGGTGGAAGGGATAAAAGAAGGCGTATTTAATCGAATGAAGGACAGAATAAAGGTGGAATAAATATGGCAAAAAAGGTTCTGGTTGTGGATGATGAAAAATTAATTGTAAAGGGTATCCGTTTTAGTTTGGAACAGGATGGAATGGAAGTGGACTGCGCCTATGATGGGGAAGAAGCCCTTAAGATGGCGACAGAAAACAACTATGATATGATTTTATTGGATGTGATGCTTCCCAAAATGAATGGCTTTGAAGTATGCCAGCAGATTCGGGAATTTTCCAATATGCCCATTGTGATGCTGACGGCAAAGGGCGACGATATGGATAAGATTTTAGGGTTGGAGTACGGCGCCGATGATTACATTACAAAGCCTTTCAACATTTTAGAGGTGAAGGCGAGAATCAAGGCGATTATGCGCAGGGCGGCGGCAAACCAGCCAAAAAGTGAAACGGGCAAGAGCATTGAAGCCGGAGATTTGAGGTTAGACTGCGAGAGCCGGCGATTATTTATCCTGGGGAAAGAGGTAAACTTAACGGCAAAGGAGTTTGACCTCTTAGAGCTGTTGGTGAATAATCCCAATAAGGTATATAGCAGGGAGAATCTTTTGAATCTGGTATGGGGATACGAGTACCCTGGGGATGTGCGCACTGTGGACGTCCATGTAAGGCGTCTGAGGGAAAAAATCGAGAGTAATCCGAGCGAGCCGAAATATGTTCATACCAAATGGGGCGTAGGCTATTACTATTCTCAGAATTAATAAGGTGCGTGCAATGACAAAACTCAAAAGAATTTTGGATTTTCTGAAAAGCCTGAAAGCGAGGCTGATCATTTTATTTATTCTCATTGGAATTGTGCCGAGCATCCTGCTTCGTGTCGGGATGCTCAATTCTTATGGAAACCGGGCGGTTTCTATCCGCACAAGCGAAATCTTAAGTCAGGCGAAAATACTGGCCAATAAGATTGTGTTTCATGACTATCTCAACCAATCCGATTCTATCCCGATTAATGCGCAGCTAGAGCAGCTGAGCACCATTTATGACGGTAGGGTGATGATTATTGACGACGCATTCCACATCGTCAAGGATACATACCGGTTAGATGAGGGAAAGACCATTGTTTCTGAGGAAGTCATCAAAAGTTATTACGGTGAGGAGATTACCAAGTACGATTCGGAAAACCGCTATATTGAATTGTCCATCCCTCTCGTAAATGCCAATTCAGAGGAGGAAGAGGAACAGATCCTTGGCGTTATGATGGTGAGCGTTTCGACCGACAGCATCAATCTCAACTATGAATATCTGTCTACGAACGCTATGGTCATTGAGTTAATCTGCGCTTTTTCTGTTATCTTCATCAGCGTGATCCTTGGCGCAAGGTTAGTGAAGCCGTTTCAGAAGATGTCGGTTTCCATTGACATGGTACAGACGGGATATGGGGAAGATGCGCTTGCCGTCAACGATTACACGGAGACCAAAACAATCTGTGAGAAATTCAACGGAATGTTAGGCAGAATGAAAGTCTTAGACGATTCCAGGCAGGAATTTGTTTCCAATGTGTCCCATGAGCTGAAGACGCCGCTGACCTCCATGAAGGTATTGGCGGATTCTATTACCAGCATGGGAGATGCCCCGGTGGAGCTGTATAAGGAATTTATGGAAGACATCGGGAACGAGATTGACAGGGAGACTAAGATTATCAACGATTTGCTCTCTCTTGTCAAAATGGACAAGGCGGCGAAAAGCCTGAATGTGACAAACGTTAAGATTAACGAACTGTTAGAGCAGATACTAAAAAGGCTAAAGCCCATTGCCGACAAGCAGAACGTAGAGCTGGTGCTGGAAAGCTTCCGTCCCGTCAGCGCTGATGTGGATGAGGTGAAAATCACGCTGGCCTTTACGAACCTGATTGAAAATGCAATTAAATACAATAAGGAAGAAGGGTGGGTGCACGTTACCCTGAATGCGGATCACCAGTATTTCTATTTAAAAGTGGAAGATTCCGGCATTGGCATCCCGGAGGAATCCTTAGAGCACATCTATGAGCGTTTTTACCGGGTGGATAAGTCCCATTCACGGGAAATCGGAGGGACCGGCTTAGGGCTTGCCATTACGCGGAACGCCGTTCTCATGCACAGGGGAGCCATTAAGGTTTTCAGCACCGAGGGGGAGGGGACGATATTCAATGTCCGGATTCCGCTGAAATATATTTCGTGATAAATGAGGAAAATGCAGATGAAAGCATTTCCCACATCGGATTTGCGTATGGGGAGAATGACGATCTTCAAAAAAGGAGCCTTATGACAAAAAAAACAATCCTGCTGTTGGTGTCCTTCCTGCTTTTGCTGCTTGGCGGATGCGGGGGAAAGGAGGAAAGCAGCAGATATTATGTGGAATATCTGAATAAAGAAAAGACAAAAATGGCGGAATTTCCCTATGAACCTAAGGCGGATACCGTGGATGGCATGATACGGGAATTTCTGGTGATGTTAAGCTCAAGTCCCGAAGACATAGAGTATCGAAAGCCGATACCGAATAATGTGGAGGTTACGGATTATTCGTTGGACGGGGCTCTTTTGTCCATTTATTTTGATATGGATTATAACAATATGAACACAGTGGAAGAAGTGCTCTGCCGTGCGGCTGTAGTGAAAACCATGGTTCAGATTGACGGGGTGGACTGTGTGGCTTTTTACGTTGGAGGAGAACCCTTAAGGAACAAAGACGAGGTCATTATAGGGAGTATGAATCAGGAGAGCTTCATCGAGAATCCGGGGGAACAGATTAACTCGATTAAGAATACGTCGCTGACGCTATACTTTTCCAATGAGGAGGGAAACGGCCTGGTGCGGGAGGTGCGTCAGGACGTCTATTACAGCGGCAACATCTCCTTAGAGAAGCTGACTATGGAGCAGTTGTTAGAGGGGCCAGAATCAGAAGGGGTTAAATCTGCCATTCCCGAGGGGACAAAGCTGTTAGCGGTTTCTGTCGTAGATGGAATCTGCTATGTCAGCCTGGACGATAATTTTAGAAATCAGGATTATACTGTCAATGAAGCGGTGGTGATTTATTCCATCGTCAATTCTTTGACAGAGCTTCCAAACGTAAGCAAAGTACAGATTTCTGTCAAAGGAGACACCAGTGGCGTTTACCGCGACACTTTTTTTCTCAGCCAGATGTACGACAGAAATTTAGATTACGTTCTCAGTGAGGAAACGCTGATGGCGGAGGGAACGACAGAGGGGGAATAAGTTGAGAGAACGACTGTTTTGCCAGATGGCGGCAGGGGCAGTCTGCGGTATTTTGGCGGCGAAATACCAGGGGGAGAGGTTCCTTCTTCCGGCAGGGTTTTTCTTTTTGGCATGGCTGG
>CANQUZ010000060.1 GCA_947627165.1 uncultured Roseburia sp. | reverse complement strand
CGTCATCAAAAATCGTGTTGTCGGACAAAAGCAGTGTCCCTCCTTTTTCTTTTCTTTAATCCCATTATAACAAATTTTGTGCTGAAAGAGAAGAGAAATGCAGAAGCTGGATTGTGCCAACGAATACTTGACACAAACTCGACTGTAGTCGTGTTTGACAGAAATATAACGATACTGTATAATATATGAAAAAGAGGGAGATGCGAAAATGGCTGTTACAGAAGCGCAGAAAAGGGCAACCGCGAAATATGAAAAGAAAAATTACGATAAAGTTTTAACAAGATTTCCCAAAGGAACAAAAGAAAAAATAATAAATGCCGGTGCAGATAGCATAAATTCGTTTATTATTGAGGCAGTAAATGAAAAATTGGAAAGAGAAGGAAAACAATGCCAGTGTTAAGTATGTTTTATGGTATCATTGTAAGAATGCAGAATGAAAACGGCGGCAGGCATAACAAACCGCATATTCATGCGATATATGGAAAACATGAAATTGAACCGTTAAAATAAGGGGTGGATATCATGTTAAGACCGACAGCGATAAAAGTTGAACCGATGGAAGATTATAGACTGTCTGTTGTTTTTGATAATGGAGAAGAAAAAATATTTGATGTGAATCCCTATATACATGGTGAGTGGTATGGAGAATTAAGGGATAAGAACTATTTTGAGACAGTGGGCGTGGATGGCTTTACAGTCGTATGGAAAAATGGGCAGGATGTTTGTCCGGATGAGTTGTATTATACTAGTGTTCCATCTGAGGAAATAGAGAGATAACTTGATAAGGGAAAGAAGAAACCACTTTTATAAGGAAAATACAGGGAGAAGAGGCTGTCAGTGCTGAAAGTATGTTCCAGCGGCGGCCATGCCGAAAAGAAAGGCGTTTATGAAGCCTTTCACCTAAAGAATAAACCGCTGTTCCCCAGTGCACAATAAAAACAAAAGCCAAAGCTGTTTCGGGTGGCTGGGAAAGGAGAATGGCATGGATTCAGTTTGGACCCAAAGCGTGGAGATGCCCCGTTTTGCAACCTTAGAGGGGGAAGTAAAGACCGATGTATTAATTATTGGAGGCGGAATTACAGGGATTTTGTGCGCTTATTTTTTGAAAGAAAAAGGGGTGGATTATCTGCTGGCGGAGGGCAGGACGATATGCAGCGGCGTTACTAAGAATACCACAGCAAAAATCACCGCCCAGCACGGCCTGGTATATGCTGACCTGATAAAGACGGCGGGGCTGGAAAAAGCAAAAATGTATTTGGATGCCAACCAGATGGCGTTAGAGCAATACGCCGCACTTTGCCGGAACATAGATTGCGAATTTGAAGAGAAGGAAAATTTTGTTTATTCCTTAAATGACAGAAAAAAGTTAGAGCGGGAGGCAGAGGCTCTTGAAAAAATCGGGTTGAAAGCCTTGTTTTTGGAGAAGGCGGATTTGCCCTTTCCCACGGCGGGCGCGGTGGGATTCGCCCGTCAGGCACAGTTCCATCCCTTAAAGTTTTTAGCGGCCATAGCGAAGGGACTCAATATCTATGAGCATAGTTTTGTGACAAAGCTGTCAGAACATACTGCGCTGACAGAAAAAGCGCGCATTTCGTTTCAGAGAATCATTTTTGCCACCCATTTTCCCATAGACAACAAGCATGGATTGTATTTTTTAAAATTGTACCAACACCGCTCTTATGTAATCGCCTTGGAGGATGCTCCGTTGGTAAAAGGAATGTATGTAGATGAAAATCAGAAAGGGATGTCCTTCCGAAACTTTGGGAAACTCCTTTTATTAGGCGGCGGTTCCCACCGAACCGGAAAGAAGGGCGGCGATTGGGAGGAACTGAGAGCCTGTGCCAGGGAATATTATCCTAATGCGAAAGAACGGGCCTACTGGGCCACCCAGGACTGTATGCCGCTAGATGATGTCCCTTACATTGGGTTATATTCCCCAAGGATGCCGGAATGCTATGTGGCGACGGGATATCACAAATGGGGAATGACCTCTGCCATGGCGGCGGCTATGATATTGACAGACCAGATAATTGGGAAGAAACATTTGTGCCAGGAAGTGTTCTGCCCCTCAAGAAGTATGCTGACCACACAGCTTTTGGCAAATGGGTGGGAAGCTTTGGTTCATTTGCTGGCTCCTACTGCAAAACGGTGCCCGCACTTAGGCTGCGCCTTAAAATGGAATGAAGCGGAACACTCCTGGGACTGCCCCTGCCACGGCTCCCGTTTCGATGCGGACGGAGGGCTTATCGATAATCCCGCAAATGGCGACTGGAAAGGGGCGCGGAATTAGAGGGCAGGAACGCATCCTGCTGTTGTAGAGGCTGTCAAATATAAAGTTCGTAACAGTTCAGCCCACGCCATTCGCAATCCCGCACTACGTGCTTCAAAATTGCTCATGAACGGTTACTAAAGTTCAGTTTTTTGTAAAATTTACCTATTGCCTATTTTGTATAAAGGATATATGATACAAGTACAAGGTATGGAATTATTTCCAACAGAATTGCAGCGCTGGATTTTAGAGATAGACTTGAGGGCAAAGGCTGCATCATACGTAAAGGATAAAAACTGTAGGCTTATGATTGACGAAGAAAGGAGAACTCATAATGAAACAGTTGAAGGCAAGAAAGAGTTTTTTGCTTATGATTTTGGCAGCAGCTGTGGTAATGTCGTTTGCGTTAGTGCATTCCGGACAGGTGTTTGCCTCACAGACGGAAGATACCGTTTGGCTTCATGTGATAAACGGCAATTTTTCCGGTATGTACGACGGCAAAGACATTCGCGGCGCGGCTTCCGTTGAGGTGAAGCTCGAAGCGGATAGGACGCTTCCAAAAGAAGTAGAAAACATCACGGTTTCCAGAACCAATGGCAAGTTTGCTGGGTGGTACACTAAGTCCGCCCATGAGGTATTGGCGGACAGAGAGGATGGAGCGTACTGTGTCTGGCATACCGAGAAGAAAAATGGCGAACAGATTGTTCCGGGTTCCGGGAGCGTTCCCGAAAACGTGAATGTTCTTTACGCCGTGTTTGATGACAAAGCGGAAAATGAGGTGGCAGACAGTGATAAGCTTGTCACTTATTATCTGGACTGGAATGGCATCAACGGCAAATACGGTGAATGCCTGACTTCCATCCGCAGCTACAATGAGGGAGAAGCTTATTTTAAGGCGGATTCTGCGGCTGTTTACAGCCTGAATTTCGGGCAGGAGTATGAGAAACAGTTTGAAGCTGCAGCGGACAAATGGGGAGAGCTAAAGAACATCTGGGAAGAAAACCAGTTTGGCGGATATACGTTCTTGGGATGGTCCAAAGAGCGGCATGGAGAAACGATTTGGGCGGATACAAAAATCACCAACCGCATGACTTTTTACGCCCAGTGGAAGAAAGGCGAGCTCAGCAGCAATGAATTTGAGCCAGCGGAAGATCCGGCGGAAGGGCCTTTGAAATTTATCCGGATTACCGGAGACGGCATGAGTTCCAGCTTGAGCGCTGGCAGACACGCCAAAAAGGGCGAGAGCATGACGCTGACGATACTCTCTGATCCAATTCGCGCCAGTGTAAAGGACGTTACCTGGAGCGTTTCCATTGGAAAGGGAGGCTTCAAAACTGAGAAACTGACGGTTCAAGCAGATGAGACAACTGTCTATATGCCGGAAGCCGGACGGGAAGGCTTGGAGTTAAAAGCGCAGGGGCGCACTTTGACTATCAAGAATTTAGATGGCGGAGAATACGGAATTACTGTCGGCGTCACAGCGAAAGATGCTGGAGAAGACGGGCAGACAGTTTCAGCACCGGCGGACGCCAGCCTCAGCTTTTCCCATACTTGGGATCAGGGAAATGTGACAGAGCAGGCGGACTGTGAAACGAGCGGAAAAATCCATTATACTTGTACGGCAGAAGGATGCGGACAGGAAAAAGATGTGAAGATTCCGGCTCTTGAGCACGTCTATGAAAAGTCTCGCTCCGGGGAGCAGTATGAAGGTAAGTACTACGAGGTTCTTAAGAGGCCTACCTGCACCGAAGCTGGAGAGAAACAGTATAAATGCTTACGGTGCAAGAAGACCGCCGGGGCGAAAGCCAGCATTCCTGCAACAGGACATCATTGGGAAGTTACGGATGAAAAACCGTTGGATTGCCAGAGAACCCAGTACACGGATATTTGTACGAACCCTGATTGCGGCATAACCAGAACCCGTGAGGAGAAAGTTTCCAATCCGGATCTGCATGAGATGGAAGAGACGATTATTCCGATAAATTGCAGCAAGTCAATTCGGCGTGAACTCTGTACCGTATGCGGCAAGCGAAATGAGACAATGATTGACTGCAGCAACCCGGGCGAAGAACACGTGTGGGAAAACTGGAAGACTACTACGGCGCCTACCCTTGGAGCACCTGGACTTCAGACTCGTGTCTGTGAGCTTTGCAGAGAGGAAGAAACCAGAGTTCTGCCGCAGCTTGCACCGGGCAGAACCCCATCTGTAAAAGTGGAAGAGGCGGCAAGCGGCACCGAAACACTGGCCACAGGAGCTAAAATTGAGACGGAAACGCCGTCCTCAGAGGCTGGACTTGAGGTAGAAACGTCGGATGCAGGCTTAGGAAAGACGAGCGGCACCGGAGCGGGAAGTTTGGAGCTTCCGAATAATGCCTCTGCCGCTGTGAGCAGTGGAAAAGACAACGCAGCAAACGCTGCGGCATCAGACGCCGCTGTAGGCAAAGACCAGCAGGAAACCGGGAAAAACGTAGTAAAAACCGGTTGGCAGACCATCGACGGCAAGAAATATTATTTTAATGCCAAAGGCGTGATGCAGAAAAACGGCATCAAGACCATCAACGGCAAAAAGTATTATTTCGATAAAAAAGGCGTGATGAAAACCGGTTGGCAGACCATTGGCAAAAAGAAATATTATTTTAATGCCAAAGGCGTGATGCAGACGAACGGCATCAAGACCATCAACGGCAAAAAGTATTATTTCGATAAAAAAGGCGTGATGAAAACCGGCTGGCAGACCATCAGCAAAAAGAAGTATTACTTTGACGCCAAAGGCGTGATGCAGAAAAACGGTTTCAAGACCATTAAGGGCAAAAAGTATTACTTTGACAAGAATGGCGTTATGAAAACAGGGAAACTGACGATTGGAGGCAAGACTTATACATTCCGGTCGAATGGTGTTCTTTTGAAATAAGGCAGTTAAAAAATACGTTTCATTTTTGTGAAATTTACCTATTGCTTATTTGACATAATTGCTATATGATAAAGGCGTTATATGACTGACGGAACAAGTGGAGAAACCACGTGGAGTATAACGATACAATGCCGACCGTCTGGGCGAAGAACCTGGACAGTCGGCTTTTTTTGTACTTACAGAGACAGTATGACGCCAACCATAATATGTCTCTATCATCCAAGGCAGGATATAGGGCAAAAGGCGGCTGCACTTTCCGGGCATGAAAATCTGAATGAAAGCAAGGTTTCTATTTTAGGAGGAAAAGCAATGCAGAACGAATGGAGAAATTTTAACGGCGGCGTATGGGAGCGAGAGGTCAACGTAAGAGACTTTATCCAAAAAAATTATACGCCGTATGATGGAGACAGCTCTTTTTTGGAAGGACCGACGGAGGACACCACCGCTCTTTGGAATGAGGTGTTAAAACTGTCCAAACAGGAGAGGGAGGCCGGCGGCGTGCTGGAGATGGATACAAAGACCATTTCCACCATTACGTCCCATGGGCCGGGATATCTGGATAAAGAGAAAGAAAAAATCGTAGGGTTCCAGACGGATAAACCATTCAAGCGTTCCTTACAGCCTTACGGCGGTATCCGCACGGCGATGAAAGCCTGTGAGGACAACGGCTATACCGTAGACCCGGAGGTGGCAGAATATTTCACGACACACAGGAAAACCCACAATGCAGGCGTATTTGACGCATATACGCCGGAAATGAGAGCCTGCCGTTCTTCCCACATTATTACAGGGCTGCCGGACGCTTACGGCAGGGGACGGATTATCGGCGATTACCGGAGAGCGGCGCTCTACGGAGTGGACCGTCTGATTGAGGATAAACAGCAGCAGTTAGATTCCACCCGGACCATTATGTACTCTGACGTTATTCGGGAGAGGGAGGAATTGTCCGAGCAGATTCGCGCTTTAAAATTGTTAAAAGAGCTTGCAAAAATATACGGCTGTGACATTTCAAAACCTGCCTCAAACGTATTAGAGGCGACTCAGGCATTATATTTTGCGTACCTTGCGGCAGTCAAAGAGCAGAACGGCGCGGCAATGAGCCTGGGACGGACTTCTACGTTCCTAGATATCTATGCCGAGCGCGACTTAAAGGAAGGAACCTTTACAGAGAAAGAGATTCAGGAAATCATAGACCAGTTTGTGATGAAGCTGCGCTGTGTTAAATTTGCCCGCACTCCGGAATATAACAATATTTTTGCCGGAGACCCGACCTGGGTTACGGAGTCGATCGCTGGCATCGGCGTGGATGGCAGACATATGGTAACAAAGATGTCCTACCGTTACTTAAATACCTTAAACAACATCGGAGCTGCGCCGGAACCGAACATGACAGTGCTCTGGTCTGTAAAACTGCCGGAGAACTTTAAACAGTTCTGCGCTGAAACCTCCATAAAACATTCCGCCATCCAGTATGAAAACGATGATATCATGCGTGTAGTGCACGGAGATGATTACGGAATCGCGTGCTGCGTATCTTCTATGCGCATCGGAAAAGAAATGCAGTTTTTCGGCGCGAGGGCCAATCTTGCAAAATGTCTGCTCTATGCCATCAACGGCGGCGTAGACGAACTGAGCGGAAAACAGGTGGGGCCGAAATACCGTCCTATTACGTCAGAATATTTAGACTACGATGAAGTGTGGGAAAAATATAAGGACATGATGAAATGGCTGGCAGGCGTTTATGTCAACACTCTGAACATTATTCACTATATGCATGATAAATACTGCTATGAAAAAATTCAGATGGCGCTGCACGATAAAGAGGTAAAACGCTGGTTTGCCACAGGTATTGCCGGAATGTCCGTAGTGGCGGATTCTTTATCTGCGATTAAATATGCAAAGGTAAAACCCATTCGCGATGAGAATGGCGTTGCGGTTGATTTTGAGATTGAAGGGGACTTCCCGAAATATGGCAATGATGACGACCGGGTGGACGAAATCGCGAAAGAAGTGCTCCATACCTTTATCAATTATGTAAGGGCAAACCATACTTACCGGGGAGGAATCCCGACCACTTCCATTCTTACCATTACTTCTAATGTGTCTTACGGCAAGAATACCGGAGCTACGCCGGATGGAAGGAAGAAAGGCGAGACATTCGCACCGGGAGCAAACCCCATGCATGGACGCGACAGCCATGGAGCGGTGGCTTCCTTGGCTTCCGTAGCAAAACTGCCGTTTATGGATGCGCAGGACGGCATTTCCAATACCTTTACGGTAGTGCCGGACGCCCTCGGAAAAGACGAGATGGCTGAGAAGCGCAATTTAGTGGCAATGTTAGATGGCTATATGGAAAAAGGCGGACATCACTTAAACGTAAATGTATTAAACAGGGATACGCTTTATGCTGCCCAGAAACAGCCGGAACTTTATCCGCAGCTTACGATTCGGGTATCCGGTTATGCAGTAAACTTTATCAAGCTCACAAAGGAACAGCAGGATGAGGTAATCGCCAGAACATTCCATGAGAGGATGTAAGCTGGTTTCAGAGAATGCGGAGAACGTGCAGCAGGCGTTCTTCGCATTGCGTGTTTTTGCGGGCGGATGCGGTATGGAGGTGTAGGATGGGAAACATTCATTCGATAGAAACATTCGGAACGGTAGACGGGCCGGGGGTCCGTCTGGTAGTATTTTTTCAGGGATGCCCTATGCGCTGCCGGTATTGTCACAATCCCGACACCTGGATTCCCAATCAGGGAAGCGATATGACCTCCGATGAGATCTTAGAGCGTTTTGAGCGCAACAGGGCGTTTTATAAAACCGGGGGAATCACCGCAACCGGCGGAGAACCCCTGATGCAGATAGATTTTTTGACAGAGCTATTTTCAAAAGCAAAGGCAGAGGGGATTCATACCTGCCTGGATACTTCCGGAATTTTCTTTCCCGGCAGGGAGCCGGAAGGGGAAGCCGGCAGGGAGCAGTTAAGGAAGATAGACAGGCTGCTGGAAGTTACGGACCTCATTCTGTTAGATATCAAGCATATCCGTGAAGAGGAACACAAAAAACTCACCGGGCATTCCAATCGGAATATCCTTGCCTTTGCAAAATATTTAGAGGAAAAGAACATTCCGGTCTGGATCCGCCATGTCGTAGTGCCGGGAATTACGTTCGAGGAGGGCGCGCTGCGGGAACTCGGAACGTTTATAGGGACTCTCTCGAATGTGGAACGCTTTGAGGCGCTGCCCTATCATGCATTAGGAAAAGTGAAATATGACCATCTCGGCATGGATTATAGCTTAAAAGACACCCCGCAGCTTACCAAAGAGGAAACAGCGCTGGCAAGGGCAATCATAGAGAGCGCTACAAAATCTTAATCCAAGAGTGCATTAGGGAGTAATTTACAGGTAACAGTTCAGCCCACGCCATTCGCAATCCCGCACTACGGGCTTCAAAATTGCTCATGAACGGGCGTTCTGCTCATAAGCAGTCTCGTATGCTCATTCATGCAAGCATGATTCGCCTACGGGACTGCTTATGGCTGAATTGTTACAATTTACAGAAAACAAACCGTGAAAGAGAATTGCAATTCTTTTCGGAACGTATTATGATATAGGTATACACATCAGGAAAAGGTGTGTAAGAGGGAAAGCGTTTTTAAACCTTTCATTCACAAGTTTGTGTCTGCGCTGCATCCACGAACTTGATGATGCAAAGCCTCAGCAGGGTTGAGGCAAAAGCAGCGCAGAAATGAGGGATAATATGAAGATTAGAAATATCACAGATGTAGATGGATTTTTTAAAGTGATTGATTCCTGCGAGGGCAAGGTAGAGCTGATTACCGGAGAAGGGGACCGTTTGAATTTAAAATCAAAGCTTTGCCAGTACGTTTCGCTTGCCACGATTTTAAAGATGGATGCAGAAATATCCGAATTGGAGCTGGTAGCATATGAGGCAGAGGATACAGAGAGAATTATTAAATTTTTAATGATGCAGAATTAAAAATCCAGATGTGCAGAAACAAGTATCAAAATAAAGCACAAGGAAAAACGACGAAGAAAGAAATCAGAGGCTGATTTTGGGGATTGATAGAGAAGCATGAGAATGAATGAATTAGGGTTTCATCAGATTACGATGGCTGACAAGGCATGGATGAGTGCAGTGTACGCTGCGGATACCAGAGAAGCCTGTGAGTACACATTTGCCAATAATTTTATCTGGCGGAAGGTATACCAAGCGGAGGTGGCGCAAATAGATGGGTGTGGGGTGATCCGGTTCCGACAGGACGGGAAGTTCAGATATTCCTATCCGATTGGGACGGGAGATAAAAAAGCAGTGATTGAAAAGCTGCTTTTTCTTTGTCATAGAGAGAACCAGACGCTTACCCTGTGTCCGTTGGAAGAGAAAGACAAAAAAGAATTGCAGGCATGGTTTCCCGGCAAGTTTTTGATTAGGGGCGAAAGAGACGATTATGACTACATTTATTCCAGGGAAAAGCTGACGACGCTGGCGGGGAAAAAAATGCACGGAAAACGGAATCATATCGCAAGGTTTAAGGACGGCGGCGACTGGTCCTACGAGCCAATGACGGCGGAGAACTTAGAGGAGTGCCGTGCGATGACTTATACCTGGATTCGGATGCGTTCCGAGAAGTGGAACGAAGAAATGGAGCAGGAAATAGGCGTGCTGCACGAAGCTTTCGACCATATGGAGGAGCTGGGGCTTACAGGCGGCGTGCTTCGGAAAAGCGGGGATATTGTAGCGTTTACCATGGGAGAGCCGTTGAATGATGAGATTTTCGTCGTGCATTTTGAAAAGGCATATCCGGAAATGCAGGGGGCGTATCCCATGATTAACCAGCAGTTTGTCATCCATGCCTGCCAGGATTACAACTATATCAACCGTGAGGAGGATACCGGGGATTTAGGGCTGCGTAAATCCAAGCTGTCCTACTATCCGGAAATACTGCTGAAAAAATATGTGGCGCAGGAGAGCCATATTGTGTTTGCGGACCCGGTGCAGAACCGGGATGAGATACAGGAAATCTGGCAGAGGAGCTTTGGGGATGAGGAAGCGTATGTGGACTTCTACCTTCAAAATCGGATGACAGAGGAGACAATGCTCCTATACTATCTGGATGGCAAAGCGGTTTCTATGGCAAGTTTTCTTCCGGCGGAGTATCGGAAGGGCGAGGAAAACATTCCGTCCCGCTATGTGTATGCAGTGGCGACCTTGCCGGAATACAGGGGGCGGGGCTATGCGACAAAGCTTTTGGAATTTGCCAAAACCTACTATCAGGAGCCGTTCATTTTATCTCCGGCGGAGGAAACATTGTGCGGCTATTACGAGAAACTGGGATTCCGGGAGGCATTTAAGGGAAAAGAGGAGCCTGAGCCGGATATTCGGATGATGGGGCTTCCGGTAAGTGAGGAAGCGGACAGCTTTGATTTTTCGGAGCAGATTACGCCGGAGGAGTATGCCGACATCCGGGAAGCGCATTTTTTGCAGGAAGGGTTTGTGCGCTGGCCTGAGGACGCAGTCTCTTACGCCATGGCGGAAAATGCTTACTGCGGCGGAAAGACCCTTCTGGTATGCCGGGCAGAGGAATTAAAGAACAAAGCCATTCTGATGTACCGCATGGATGGGGAGTGCCTTTTGGTGGAGGAG
>CANQUZ010000059.1 GCA_947627165.1 uncultured Roseburia sp. | reverse complement strand
GCTCATAAGCAGTCTCGTATGCTCATTCATGCAAGCATGATTCGCCTACGAGACTGCTTATGGCTGAACTGTTACTTATAATTTAAACCGATACCCAACTCCCCAGATTGTCTCGATATACTGGGGCTTATTGGTATTCATTTCCACTTTTTCACGTATTTTTTTGATATGGACAGTGACGGTGGCAATGTCCCCGATGGATTCCATATCCCAAATCTCGCGGAAAAGCTCCTCCTTGGTAAACACACGATTCGGATTCTCCGCTAAAAATGTCAGCAAATCAAATTCTTTTGTGGTAAACTGTTTTTCTTCCCCGTTCACCCAGACGCGCCTCGCCGTCTTATCAATCTTGATGCCTCGAATTTCAATGATGTCATTTTCCGTCATATTGCTTCCGATTAAACGCTCATAGCGGGCAAGGTGTGCCTTTACCCGCGCCACAAGCTCGCTGGGGGAAAAGGGTTTCGTGATATAATCATCCGCCCCAAGGCCTAACCCGCGTATCTTATCAATATCATCTTTTTTTGCAGACACCATCAATATCGGCGTGTTTTTCTCCTCCCGGATTTGTTTGCAGATCTCAAAACCATCAATCCCGGAAAGCATTAAATCCAGAATGTACATATCGAAATCTTCGGAAAGGGCGCGCTTTAACCCCACCGTTCCGTCAGTCTCAGTCTCCACGGTAAAACCGCTGAGTTCCAGATAGTCCTTTTCCAATTCCGCAATCGCCACTTCGTCCTCAATGATCAATACTCTGCTCATGATATACCTCCTGATATTTACGAATTACAAAATACATGACTGTTCCGATGGATTCCTTGCTGGTGGCCCAGATCTTGCCTCCATGATCCTCAATGATTTTCTTTACGATGGAAAGACCGATGCCGCTGCCGCCGGTGGCGGAGTTTCGGGAAGCATCCGCCCGGTAAAACCGGTCAAAGATATAGGGAAGATCTTTTGCCGCTATCCCCCTGCCGTTGTCTTCGATTTCCACCTGAATGAAATCTCCCACATCCTTGATGCGGATATTGATATAGCCTCTCCGCTTATCCAAATATTTGACAGAGTTGCCTACAATATTATTGATAACGCGCCGCAGCTGCTCCGGATCGGCGATAATCTGCACCTTCTCATCCACATAATTAAAGTAGCCCAGCCCTATATTCTTTGCCTCTAAATCCAACCCCAGCTCTTCCACGCAATCCACAAAGTAATCCGAAACGTTGAGCTTCACGAAGTTATAGGGAATGCGGTTCGTGTCAATTTTAGAATAGAGGGTCAGCTCGTTGATGAGCATATCCATCTCATTTGCCTTATTGTAAATCGTGCGGATATATTTGTCCCGTTTCTCCGGCGTATCCGCCACGCCGTCCATCAGCCCCTCCGCGTAGCCTTTCACGGCGGTAATCGGAGTCTTTAAATCATGAGCGATATTGCTGATAAGCGTCTTGTTTTCCTTTTCGCCTTCAATCTTTTCTTCGATATTGTCCTTCAAGTGCTGGCGCATTTCCTCGAAACTTTTGCAGAGTTCTCCGATTTCATCATCGTTTTCCACTTCGATGGTGAAATCTAAATTTCCCTCTTTGATGTTCTGCGCCGCCACCTGCAGCTTTTTCATAGGGTTAATGATGCTTGTATAAATCCATATCGTCAGCATACAGGCTGTCAAAACTAAAATCAGCAGCCCCGACACGGTAACGTCAACCGCTATTTTTTTCAGTTCCAGTCCGTCTTCCTTCAGGAGGGTGATAATAAACGCGCTGCCCTCGCCGCCGTCCTGATAAGAAAAATCCACCTGCTTGATCAGAGCCTGAACATCCCCGTCAACATAAGTGCCCGTATAATCATTGTCCGCCATATTGCCGTAGGGGGGAAGCAGGGGCAAAAGCGTGCTGTCGGCATCTCCCCCAATGTAAGTCAGCGCATCGCCTTTGCGCACCACCAGGCAGGAATTTTTTGCATTCAATTCTGCGTTTATCTCTTCCAAATATGCCGTATCTTCCAATTTTTCCGGATGACTCTCCGCCGTTTCCTTCATCTGCAAAAAGATTTCTTTCGTAAAACGGTGCAATAGCTGCGTGGTGCTGGAAAGATGGCTGTAATCCTCCGCCGCTATCCCATAGTTCTGCTCAATGGTTTTCCTCTGAATATTGCGAAATCCAAACAGTACTACAATCGACAACAGGATTGGCACAAATATAATAATACAGAACGAAATAATTACCTTATTTCTGAATTTCATTTCGTATTCCCCTCTGTCTCCCGGCAAAAGTGATGCAAAGCAGGATTCACTGATTTTATTTTCTCATAAAGAATAGGTCATAAGACGCATCTTATGACCTATTATAACATGAAAAATTCCAAATCCTATTTAATTTGTCTAAAATAATCTAAACTTTTCATAAATACGGCTGCCGCAACCCCTGTTCCGGCGGCGCATAACAGCCTTTATAAATATTTCCTCAATACTTCCACTTTGTCCGTCGCCTCCCACGGAAGGTCTAAATCGGTACGTCCAAAATGTCCGTATGCCGCAGTGTCCCTGTAAATCGGACGCCTTAAATTTAGCATCTTAATGATTCCTGCAGGGCGCAAATCAAAGTTTTCCCGAATAATCTGCACCAGCTCCTCAGAGGAAAGCTTACCAGTCCCGAAAGTGTCTACCATGATTGAGGTCGGGTGCGCCACGCCGATAGCGTAAGAAAGCTGAATCTCGCATTTCTCCGCCAGTCCCGCAGCCACAATGTTCTTTGCCACATAGCGCGCCGCATAAGCTGCCGAACGGTCCACTTTCGTACAGTCCTTACCGGAAAAAGCGCCGCCGCCGTGGCGTGCATATCCACCATATGTGTCCACAATAATCTTGCGCCCGGTCAGCCCTGCATCTCCCTGAGGACCGCCGATTACAAAGCGTCCGGTAGGGTTGATAAAGAATTTCGTCTCTTCATCCAACAATTCTTTCGGAAGGATTGGCTCAAAAACATATTTCGTGATATCCTCGTAAATCTGCTCCCACTCTACCTCATCGCTGTGCTGAGTGGATAGTACGACTGCCTCTAAACGGAACGGTTTGCCGTTCTCATCATATTCTACGGAAACCTGGGTCTTGCCATCTGGTCTCAGGTAGCTCAGCGTCCCGTCTTTCCTTACTTTTGACAGCTGCAATGCCAGCTTATGCGCCAGCGAGATGGGGTAAGGCATGAGCTCCGGGGTTTCGTTGGTAGCGTACCCAAACATCATTCCCTGATCCCCTGCTCCGATGTCAAGGTCATCTTCTTCCTCCCCTTCTTTCGCCTCCAGCGACTTATCCACGCCCATGGCGATATCCGGCGACTGCTTATCTAACGCCACCATAACGGCACAGGTATTTCCGTCAAATCCTATCTTGGAATCATTGTAGCCAATTTCCGTTACGGTTTTACGAACAATAGAGGGAATATCCAACTGCGCCTTTGTCGTAATCTCGCCTGTCACTAATACGAAACCGGTGCAGCTCACCGTTTCGCAGGCTACGCGGCTCATGGGATCCTCCGCCATGCAGGCGTCTAAAATCGCGTCTGAAACCGCATCGCAAACTTTGTCCGGATGTCCTTCCGTTACAGATTCGGAAGTAAATAATCTCTTTTCCATGATACTACTCCTTTGTGTTTGTCCATTGGCTTTCTCCTTATCGCTTTTAAACCCTGCTGATTCTCTGTGACAAAAAAATCCCGCTTGCGAAAACAAGCGGAATTGATAGCTGCCACTATATCAAATCCTCTTATTGTTCGAACTCTCAGAACAGAACTAACGCTCTGCCCCTGCTGTTGGCTCGCTCAGGCTGGCACCTTCCCTAAAGGGGTTGCCGTGACTTCACAGATCCTTTGTATCTCCATCACTCTGAATAAGAAAATTTAGCCAATTTATACAGTTTTAAAATCTACGCGCTTAATATACGCTTTTTTTCGCCGCTTGTCAAGCAAATATTTCTTGTGTTCCGCAAACCTTGTTCCGCAAACCCTTCCGCAAACTGGGTAACAGTTCAGCCATAAGCAGTCTCGTAGGCGAATCATGCTTGCATGAATGAGCATACGAGACTGCTTATGAGCAGAACGCCCGTTCATGAGCAATCCGCTTACGATAGTAAGCTTTGAAGCACGTAGTGCGGGATTGCGAATGGCGTGGGCTGATCTGTTACCAAACTGTTACCAAACTGGTTTTTATTCTTTTTTACAGGGAACTAAATTCGGCTCGGCTTAGTGATTCTATTCGCATTCTTTTTCACAGTTTCTCATAGCAAGAATCGTCCGGCTGATCAGATCATCCAGTTCCCAACCGAGCATTGCCGCTCCACGTTCAATGACTTCCCTGGAGCAGCCGGCGGCAAAATTTAGGTTTTTATATTTTTTCTTGACGGATTTCAACTCCAGATCGGATACACTTTTGGACGGGCGCATCAGTGCCACTGCTCCGATCAGTCCTGTGAGTTCATCGGTAGCATAGAGAACCTTTTCCATTTCATGCTCAGGCGCTATATCTACGGTTATTCCATAGCCATGGCTGGCAGTGGCGTGTATGATGCGTTCATCGATACCGCGTTCCCTCATCAGTTCCTGTTCCTTGATACAGTGCTGTTCCGGAAACTGTTCAAAATCAAGGTCATGCAAAAGACCGACAATTCCCCAAAAATCCTCTTCATCAGAATATCCAAGCTCCCTTGCAAAATAGCGCATAACGCCCTCTAATATCAGCGCGTGTTTGAGATGAAACTGCTCCTTGTTATACTCTGTCAGCAGCGACCAAGCCGCCTCTCTTGTCAATGTTTCAGCCATCATACCCCTTCTTTCTTTGATTGGCATCATCCTTCGTCGGAACAGTGTCCGCAGGAAGCACAGTCAGGAAACCACCATAGTCCAATCCGCTTTTATCGCCTCAATCATATCATTGATTTCCCTGTAACCATATAATGCCTATCTGTTTAATATGATATATTATAGTTATGCTGTTATGCTTTGTCAAGGGGAGGCATATCCGCATCTGGCTTTATCTCCAAACTTTACATTCTCAACGGGCGTCAGGTAATATCCGTCAAAAAATAAATAACAGTCGTTATTAAATAACAACGATTGACCGATATAAAGGATAAGACATGAGAAAGGAGATTGGTATGAAGAAAATCGAAGAAACAATGCCAAGCGAGAGCGAATGGCTGATTATGGAAGTCCTCTGGGAAAGCGGAACACCGCTTACATCAATGGAGGTTCTGAACCGATTACAAGGCAGGTCGGACATGACGCTTCGGATGGTGCGTGTCCTGATGAACCGCTTATCCGGGAAAGGGCTTTTAGGCTTTACGGTGGATGAGAACGATGCAAGAGTTTACCACTACCACTCAATCAAATCCAAAGAAGAATGTTTGAGCGAGAAAAGCAGGCGTTTTGTGAACAGTTATTTTGCCGGAAGCCGGACAAGCGCGATAGCCGCACTGCTGCAAGGTGTCACATTGACAGACGAGCAGATTCAGGAATTAGGGGAGATTTTAGAGAAAAGCAAAGAACAGGCTCAGGAAAGAGGCAGGAAAAAATGATGCCGGAAGCACAATGGAGCGTTTCTTCTTTCCTGTGGTTTCTTGAACAGTGCAGGGTTTATTTCTCCATCCAGCTTGGAAGATGCGTCCTGTTTTCTTTTGTGGCATTGTTTGTTGTGCTTATTTTGCGGCGCAGCGTATTGAAAAAGCGGATTTTTTTGAAAGGCATGGCATGGAGCCTTTTTCTGGCTGTGCCGTTTGTGGGCAAATTAGAACTGTTTTATAACAATGCCCTGATGTGCAGGCTATTTCTCTGGTGGAACAACGGGTGCGTTCGCTTCCCGGCAATCAGCTATGGATATCTGCTTGGCATAGCTGTCAGCGGAGTGACGATATTCCGGCAGCATAGAAAGCTGAAAGGGCAGATTAAGCATATGACACCAAAAGAAATAGACGGGGAAAAAATCTATGTCAGTGAAATACCTGTCACGCCGTTTACAGTGGGTGTGTTCCGTCCCAAAGTGGTTGTGCCAAAGGTAATGGAAGATACCTTTGAAGCAGAGGAATTGAAAACAGTGCTGCTGCATGAACGGACACATATCCGGCTGGGGCATTTATGGGTTTACCTGTTATGGGATATTCTTCGTGCGCTGCTGTGGATGAACCCGCTGCTTACCTGCTGTATGCGATATCTGAAAGAAGATATGGAAGACATCTGCGACAGGGTTGTGATACAAAAGAAAGACGGAAGCGCATATGAATACGGGCAGATGCTGTTAAAGAGCGTAAAGCTGTTAAAAGCGCAGGATGCTGGGATGCCTGTCACTTTGGTAGGCGAAAAGGATTATCAGGACTTGAAACACCGGATTATAAAGATTTCAGAATATAAGCCGTATCGAATACCGGAAATCGTTCTGTCGTGTACGGTTTGTATACTGCTTTTGTTCGGAATATTTTCACTGATAAAGCAGGGCTCCTATCCAAGATATATGGCAAACAGAACTATGTGCCTTTTAACTGAAAGCGGGGAGCTGTTTATGCTGTATGACAGTAATACTTTGCAGGATGCTGTTTCAGAGGAAAGTGTTCCTCTGGAAAGCGTTCCTCTGGAAAGCGGGCGTCTTTGCATTGACAGGGAAGTATTTCAGAAAGTTTTGGAGGAATACGGAATTGACGGCAACATAGAGAATTTCTGGCTGGGCTTTGGAGGGTATATGAAAATGCCGGGAATAGGCACTACGATCAATTCCGTTTATGTAGACTACGGCGGACAGGAAACGGAATTAACCATTCCCTATGAAAACAGAGAAGATGATTTTTGGGAGCATTTGTTTAAAAATCTTCCCTAAGTATGAAGCAAATCATGCTGCATAAAGGCAACCTTATTTTTAGGAGGGAAAAATGATGGCAATGGAAATTAACGGTACTTACAACAGTGTCTATGAACGTGCCTATACGACACAAAAACAGGAAACAAAAAAGCAGGCTATTTCATCAGACTATGGAGCAGGCACAGCAAAACAGGCAAAGGAAGCAACAGGCAGTTATGACACAAAAACTGTCGCAAATCAGACTACTGATAAATACCTTAACAGGTTAAATGAGAAATATTCCAGTTTAAATATTATGGCTGGGAGCATGAATGAAAATTACAGGGGCGGCAGCTATCCGGAAAAAGTGGATGTCATGATAGCGCCCTCCATTCTAAAAAAGATGTCATCTGATCCAAAAGAGGCACAAAAATATGAGAGGATGCTGAGTAATATTCCGGCGTGCGAAAGATGGGCAAATTCCATGATAAAGGCAATGACCGGAAATGAAGTGACATACAGGCAGGTATGGATTGACGACAATGGGAATATGGGGTCTTTTTCCATCAGCGAACCGGGCGAGGCGCAAAAGAAATGGGATGCCCAAAGAAAAGAGGACGTGAAAAAGACATTTGAGGAACGCCTGGAACATATAAAAGAAACCTCAAGAGAGAGAAGCGAACAACTAAAAGAAAAAGCCGAAGAAGCAAAAAAGGCAAAAGATCGTCAGGCTCAAGGCAGCAAGGTTGTGATCAAATCTGACACTGCACAGGATAAGGCTGAAAAGCTGCTTTCGGAAAAACTGGAAAATACAGGCGATGGAAAGCTTTATTTTGATAATGAAGAGATGGAGATTTTTATCAGTGCGGCAAAAGAAGAAGCGCAGGGACAGTCTGATAAGGCCAAAAATCTGGTTATGGCAGGCGGCAATTTTGATCTTAAGATCTGAGATCAGATTTTGAGATGCAGATCTAAAAAGATTGAATGGAAAACGGGAGACGGTGGCAGTCGGCGGAAAGGATTATGTCCTGAACGAACATAAATAGAGTAACAGTTCAGCCCACGCCATTCGCAATCCCGCACTACGTGCTTCAAAGCTTACTATCGTGAGCGGATTGCTCATGAACGGGCGTTCTGCTCATAAGCAGTCTCGTATGCTCATTCATGCAAGCATGATTTGCCTACGAGACTGCTTATGGCTGAACTGTTGCCAAATAGATTGATAGATTGATATAAACTGCAAATTCATTGACTTTCTCATAGTTAAAGATTATACTAGTGACACATTGCTTTCTAGCTTTACACAATGGGAGGCCTTATGAAAAAAATATCTTTTAATTATCTGAAAGCCGGCATGATTACCGCTTTAGATGTAAAGAACAAACAAGGAAAGATCATCTTAGAAAAGGGCACGGTTTTAGATACCTATGCCATTTTACATCTTTTCACCAGCGACATACAGGAACTTTATGTGGAGGACGAATCCGAAGAGCTTCCCGCCCAAGCAGAGGCTGTCCCTGCCCGTCCTTACACGCAGCCCATAACGATGACCCAGCAGTTCCAGACTTTTCAGGTGGCATATTCTTTCATCATACTTTCGATTAAGAATGCCTTTGAAGGTTTTGTCCACCGGAAGCAGCCTTTACATACCGAGCACCTGTTACTCCAAATCAATACCTTATTCTATTCCTGCAAGACATCTTTGGATCTGTTTGATATGTTAAACCATATGCGATCCTACGAGGACAGCACTTATGCCCATACCTTAAACGTGACCTTAATCTGCAAGCGATTTGGAATATGGCTGAAATTAGACGAACACGCTTTAGACACCCTGACTCTCTGTGGGCTTCTCCACGATATCGGCAAGCTGATGATTCCGGCTAAGATTTTAGACAAACCGGACCAGTATACCAACGATGAATTTGAATTGGTCAAGAAACATACCCGTTACGGTTACGATTTGTTAAAGGATCTTCCACTGGATTCCCACGTCAAGTCCGCCGCCCTGCTCCACCACGAGCGCTGCGACGGTTCCGGGTATCCGCTGGGAAGCACCGACGACATTGACCCCTATGCCATGATGGTTGCGATTGCAGACGTCTATGACGCCATGACGGCGGCGCGTCCCCACAGGCCTCCGCTTTGCCCGTTCCAGGTCATTTCCTCTTTCGAGCAGAACGGCCTGCAGAAATATCCGCCAAAATACATCCTGACATTTCTGCAGCATATTGCCCAGACTTACCAGCATAACCGCGTTATGTTAAACGACGGAAGATGCGGAACGATTGTCATGCTCAATCCGCACCAGTTCTCCCGCCCCCTGATTCAGTTTGACACCGGGGAATATCTGGACTTATCTGCAACAAGGGATTATTGCATCCAGTCTATCTTATAACATTCAAAAATGCCGCACACCAGCCTCCCGGCCGTTGTGCGGCAATCTTTTCTCTTTAATCCATTTTCATGATAATCACAGCTTTTTCCAACTGCAGTCCAGCCGTGCACATTGATTCTCTTCCCTATACAAGCCAATATTTTACCGGCAACTCGTTCCGGGCTGTTTTTTATGATACCTTCAGGGAAAACTTATGAATTTCCTTCTCGGTGCTGACTTTGGCAATCAGCGCACCTAAAGAAGCTAACTTATTCTCAAACTCCTCATATCCGCGCTCGATATAATAGATATCGTCCACCACCGTAATCCCTTCCGCAGCAAGCCCCGCTATCACCAACGCGGCCCCCGCACGCAGATCCGGCGCATTGACGCGCGCTCCCGTATAGTTTTCCACACCGCTGATGATGGCAATATTTCCCTCTACTTTTATGTTTGCCCCCATCCGCGCCAGCTCTCCGACATATTTAAAACGGTTCTCAAAAATGCTCTCGGTTACGGTACTGGTTCCCTCGGAAATCGCAAGCACCACCGCCATCTGAGGCTGCATATCGGTGGGAAATCCCGGATAAGGCAGAGTCGTCACCTGGGTGTGGTGTATCGGCTTAGAAGCTACCACGCGGACGGCGTCGTCAAACTCTTCCACCTCGCAGCCAATCTCAAGCAGCTTCGCACTGATGGCCTCTAAATGTTTGGGGATGACATTTTTAATCATGATATCCCCTTTCGTTGCTGCCGCCGCAAGCATAAAGGTCCCCGCTTCGATTTGATCCGGAATGATGGAATACTCGGTTTTATGAAGCCTTTCCACTCCCACAATCCGAATCACATCGGTTCCTGCCCCGCGGATATTCGCCCCCATGCTGTTCAGGAAGTTTGCGGCGTCTACTACATGAGGTTCTTTTGCCGCATTCTCGATAATCGTTTTCCCTTCCGCCAGAGCCGCCGCCATCATGATATTGATGGTTGCCCCTACCGATACTTTATCCAAATAAATATGGGTGCCTTTTAATCTCTCCGCTTCCGCTACCACCATGCCATGGCGGATGTCTACATTCGCCCCTAACGCGCGGAAGCCTTTTAAATGCAAATCAAAAGGACGGCTCCCTATATCGCATCCTCCCGGAAGTGCCACTTCTGCGTGTTTGTATTTGCCAAGCAGTGCGCCTAACAGATAATAGGACGCGCGTATCTTGCGGATATATTCATTGTCCACTACCAGATTCTGGATAAAAGACCCGTTCATTTTAACGGTATGGCCGTCTATCCTGTCTACTCTTGCCCCAATACTTTGTATTGCATTCAATAAAACATTGATATCTCTGACATTTGGAATATTTTCTATTGTAACGGTTTCATCGGTCATGACTGCTGCAGAAATGATCGCCAACGCCGCATTTTTTGCACCGCCAATTTCCACTTCGCCAACTAAAGGGTTTCCGCCCTTAATCACATACTGATCCATATTACACCTCTATAAACATTTCCATAAACTTTATAAACGCTCCTATACAAGTTCATAATTATAGTAACTATTATGCGCACCTGTCAAGCAATTATATCATATTTCCTATTTTTTTTGTAACAGTTCAGCCATCAATGTCATTAAGTTAACAGCTAACAGATTGAAATGGTTAGATTCTTTTTA
>CANQUZ010000058.1 GCA_947627165.1 uncultured Roseburia sp. | reverse complement strand
GTCAAGGGCATAATCATCATAGGTGAGGATTGTGTCGCCGCTTTCGTTCCCCATGCCAACCAGAGTGACAAAAGGTCGGTCAATCGTGAGTTTTTCCCGATAGACGCCGGGGGAAATCTCGATGGTCACGGGGACGGAGTTGTCTTTTGGAATGCTGCTCAGGGCAGAGGAAATCGTGGAAAAATCGCCGGAATCATGGGAAACGCGAAAAATTTGTGCCATAGCTTGCTCCTTTTTTTGGTTTGTTAGTTTCATCTTATTTTATTTTGGATAAAATAGTAATAAAAATTTTATAATAGGATTCATATATCAAAAAAGTCTGAAAAAACAAGGCTTGTACGCCAAAAAGAGTTTCAGTGTTCTTGTTGAAAATCTTTTTGATGTATCGTATAATCAAAGTATATACTCATTTTTAGACGGATGTCAAATAGGATCTTAAGAATCCAAAGAGGAGGAGCCAGAATGAATTTTTTGTCGCGTAAGCCGGAAAAGCGTAGCACAGGCTTGCAGCCATTAGATGAAATTTGCGGGTATTCCGTGCGTCCGGGATTTTACAACCATGATGGGGCCATGGCGTCCGATAAGGGCGTCAGCTTTACAATTCATTCTTTCGGAGCGACAGCCTGCAGCTTGCTGCTGTTCCGCCCTCGGGAGAAAGAGCCGTTTGCCACGCTGAAGTATCCGGAAGCCTATCATGTGGGCAACACATATTCGATGTTTGTTTTTGGGTTGGACATTGAAGAATTTGAGTATGCATTTCAGCTAGAAGGCCCGTATCAGCCGGAAAAAGGCTTGCTTTTTAATAAAAACAATATTCTGCTTGACCCGTATGCCCGGGCTGTGACCGGACAGCGTCAGTGGGGAGAGCGCCCGGAGGGCGGCGCTGATTTCTGCTACCATGCCAGGGTGGTGGAGAATACTTTTGATTGGGGGGCGATTAAGCAATTAGAGCATGACGCCTCAGACTTAATCATCTACGAGCTCCATGTCCGCGGGTTTACGAAGGATTCCTCTTCCGGCGTGACGGCCGGCGGAACTTACGAGGGACTTCGGCAGAAAATCCCCTATTTAAAAGATTTGGGCATTAACGCCGTAGAATTGATGCCGATTTTTGAATTTGACGAGATGGAAAGCTACCGTATTGTGGATGGGCAGCAGTTATATAACTACTGGGGATATAATACCGTCTGCTTCTTCGCTCCGAACACCAGTTATACCTCTGTCATGGAGCATAACCATGAGGGAGAAGAGCTAAAAAGGCTTATTTATGAACTCAAAAAGAACGGAATCGAGGTAATCCTCGACGTAGTGTTTAACCATACCGCAGAGGGAAATGAAAATGGCCCCTGTTTTTCGTTTAAGGGAATCGATAACAATATTTACTATATTTTGACGCCGGACGGCTATTACTATAATTTTAGCGGCTGCGGAAACGTCATGAACTGTAACCAGCCTTCCGTGCGCAGATTTATCATTGAATGTCTCCGCTACTGGGTGACGGAATACAGAGTGGATGGGTTCCGGTTTGATTTGGCGTCGATTCTCACCCGCGACGAGAGAGGGGTTCCGATGGATAACCCTCCGCTGCTGAATCTGATTGCGGGGGATGCGATCCTTGGAAAAGTAAAATTGATTGCCGAGGCATGGGATGCGGACGGCCTGTATCAGGTGGGGAAATTTCCTTCCTTTAGGCGTTGGGCGGAATGGAATGGAAAATACCGGGATGATATCCGCCGCTTCTTAAAGGGCGACGAGGGAATGGCAGATGCGGCAATTACCAGGATTACCGGCTCCAGGGATTTATACGATCCGGTACATCGGGGAGAGGGGGCGTCTGTGAACTTCCTGACCTGCCACGATGGGTTCACGCTGTACGACTTATACGCCTATAACGTCAAGCATAATGAAAAGAATGGATGGAACAATACCGACGGCGACAACAACGGAAACAGTTGGAATTGCGGCGTGGAAGGGGAGACTGACAACCCGCAGGTGGAAGGCCTGCGCAGAAGGATGGTGAAAAATGCCGTTGCTACCTTGATGTGCAGCAGGGGCATGACCATGTTTTATGCCGGAGACGAATTTTGCAATACGCAGTTTGGAAATAACAATGCGTACTGCCAGGACAATATCATTTCCTGGCTGGACTGGACAAGGTTGGAAAAGTACCGTGAAATCCATGACTTTTTCCGCTATATGATTGCATTCCGCAAAAAATATAAAATTTTGCGCAAGACCACGCAGCAAGTATCGAGCGGTATGCCGGAAATCAGTATCCATAATGGGATGCCGTGGAAAGCGGATACAAATTATAGTACGCATCTGATAGGCATCATGTATGCGGGAAGGGACGCGGACAATACCAGGGATGAATATGTCTTTTACGCCATGAACGCTTACTGGGAGCCCCTTAAGATGGTGCTTCCGGATTTGCCCAAAGGGCTGCGCTGGAAAGTATGTGTGAATACTTTTGTGGAATATGAAGATGGAAAAGATATGGAACAATATACGGATTTTAAGGATGGGAAATATTTGACCATCTCTCCGAGGAGCGTTGTCATCCTGGAGGCGCAAAAGCCGGATGAAGAAATTGCCTCGGTCTATGATATGCTTCTGTAATACACAAGGTTAGAAAAATGGGACTGCCGTTTTAACGCGGAAGCCCCATTTTTTGATTGTCATAAAGACAGGCGGAAAGTTCTTCTAATAATAATTTTGTGTTATCGTCTAAGGCGCGGTAATTTTTCAGCAGGATATCCTCCCCCGGTGAAATGTTGTTTTCGGGAAGGAGGCTGCTGGCAGTGTTTCCCAGCAGATAATCGGAAGTGGTGCCTAAATGCTGGGCTATCTGCACGAGGGTGGCGCAATCGGGGCAACGGCGGTTTTTGATATAGCCGTTAATGGTATTGGGAGTTACGTGTAACCGCGCTGCTAATTCACGCTGAGTTATTTGCTTTTCGTCTAAAAGCTCTTGTATACGTTCACCCAAACTCATAAAATCACCTCATAGCACGAACTAGTAGACAATATCTAACTGATATCATTTTAATACCAAAGAGGGTAGAATTTGGAAAAATGCGCGATACGCGAATGCGGTTCTTTTCTGGTAAGAAATCAAATCCAGCCGCCGTCTAAGGCAATGACTTGCCCGGTAAGGTAGTCGTTTCCCCGTGCAAGCGTTAGGGCGAGAGACGCCACTTCTTCCGGTTGGCCAAAACGGCCGGCGGGGATTTCTTCCTCTATCAGTTGCCGCTCTTCTTTTGAAAAACAGGCGTTCATCTCGGTGTCAATGGCTCCGCAGGCAATGGCGTTGACTTGGATGCCGCTGGGTGCCAGCTCTTTCGCAAGAGCTTTCGTGAAGGCGTTCACGCCTCCCTTGCAGGCGGAATAGGCTACTTCGCAGGAAGCTCCGGAAACGCCCCATATGGAAGAAATGTTTATGATTTTCCCCTGTTTTTTTCGCAGCATATAAGGTATCGATAATTTGCAGGCGGAAAAAACGGAAGTGAGATTGACGCTGACGATGCGATTCCAGTCTTCAATGCTCATATCGCTCAGCAGGCCGATATGGGAGATGCCGGCATTGTTAATCAGGATGTCTACGCCCCCAAAATGGCGTTCTATCTGTGAAAACAACTGCTCCATATAGGGATAGGACCCCACATCCCCAATGCTGGCAAGGACGTTGGCGTGAAAGCGTTCCTCCAGGAGTTTCTTAAAAGAAAGCAGCTCCTCCCCGGATTTTGAGCAGGTGATTACGACCTGATAGCCCTCCGCAGCGAAAGCCGCTGCAATGGAGCGTCCGATTCCCCTGGAAGCTCCGGTGATTAATACAGTTTTTGGCATAAAGACTCCTTCCTGCGGTTTGGAACCGCCCGGCAGTGCTGCATATCCGGCTCTCTTTTGCGTGATATTGGCGCCAAATGCAGCACAGTGACCTTTGTCCATTATAGCAGAAACAAGAATAGATGGAAATAAAATAAAAGCTGTATATTAGTCAATGCTGTAGAAGAGCTGGAAAGCGTTCTGTGGGACTTATCTATGAGAGATTCTTTGGTTCTGCCACGTCTCTTGTTTTACCGCAGGGGGAAGATTTGGAGATATGGCAGCGTCGGCAGACAAAGGAGACACCGACGCCGGAGCGGTAAAATTTGACGGCATATAACCTAGTGATAAATTCATGTGGCAGATATCACCTGATTTATATTCGTGTTCCAGAGTCGCCTAATGTTGTGCGTAGGAGTGGGAGAATATTTGATCGCAATCATGATGCGGATGTAGATGTGACGGATAATGAGCAATTAGTTTATCAGATCTATGCCCGGAAGCAAAATACCTATTTTGTAAATAAGGTATATGACGATAGAGATGTTATTATTACCAATTTGATTGAATCTTATGATCGTTTGATGGAATTTGGTCAAAGACATTTGAATGATCGTTTTGTTATGGAGGATTCAAGCAATGGTTCTGAGGGATTGGAAAGTATACAGAGCATTAGCGCAAGGGATAAGATTTTAAGAGAGATTGTGTCAAATATGTTGGCACACCGTGATTATTCCAGTGCATATGTGGCTAAAATGGTCATTCAGAAAGACAAAATAATTATAGAAAACGCGAACAGGGCTCATGGTTTTGGAAATCTGAATATCATGAATTTTGAACCGTTTCCCAAGAATCCGCCTATTTCAAAGATATTTAGAGAAATAGGACTGGCAGATGAGCTTGGCAGCGGCATGAGGAACAGCTATAAGTACACAAAGATGTATTCTGGAGGAATCCCTACCTTTACAGAGGGGGAGATTTTCCGTATTACAATACCGCTCAGTCCGGCCTCTACCGTGAGCGCAGGACCAGATTCGGGAGATGAGTTAGAACATTCGGGAATTGGAACGGATATTTCTTTAGAACGGTTGGTTGATATTTTAGAATTTTGTGAAGTTCCCAGATCGAGAGCGGAAATACAAGAAAGATGTGGATATAAGTCTGCAACGTATTTCAAAAAGAAAATTTTGAATCCGCTGATTATTGGCGGGCAGTTGGTATTAACAATACCGGAAAAACCCAAACATCCAAAACAAAAATATATAAGAAAAAAGTCAGAACAGAAGATGTGAGCTTAGTAATAGCTTAGTAAGTGGAGTTACTAAGCTTGTTACTAAGCTGATAAGCGAAAAATGTCACTACAAAATAAAATAAAAATATACTGGACAATCGTAAAAAACTGTGATATTATAATAAAGCTTGATTTAGAAAATTATAAAAAACCAACGATGCGTGGCTCAGCTTGGTAGAGCGCTGCGTTCGGGACGCAGAGGTCGCAGGTTCAAATCCTGTCGCATCGACTTTGAATGGCAGACAGGCCATAACGAAAAACACCCTAAGCGATTTGGGGTGTTTTTTGTATTGCGGAGGGAAAAACTGAGTTATTTATAAAACCTTTATATCTTTCGGGTGGAAATTGCGCCGTATTTTTGTTAAAATAAAAGAGAACATAAACACATGAGTAGGGAAATGAAGGTAGATACAGTATGAATATATTATTTTTTCTCACACCCAAAGAAGAAGTGGCGACAGTCAAGGAGACGGATACGCTGCAGCAGGTAGTGGAGAAGATGGAGAAGCGGGGGTACTCCGCCATTCCGTTTTTAAGCCGTGAAGGCAAATATATCGGGACGATTACAGACGGGGATTTGCTCTGGTTTTTAAAACGCCGGAACTTTCCGGAGCTAAAAACATTAAAGGGTATGCCCATCATCACCATTGAACGCCATCGGGACAATCAGGCGGTGCCAATCGGGGCGACGATGGAGGATTTGCTGGATAAGGTGACGAACCAGAATTTTGTCCCGGTGGTGGATGATAATGAGGTATTTATCGGAATCGTCACAAGGAAAGATGTGTTGGTATATTTGCAGCAAAAATTGGCGGAGAATCATAAGAAAGGTGCATTATTAGAATGAAAAAATGGATTTATGTCATTTCTGTCTGCGCGCTGTTTGCCGGAGCGGCTGGCTGTGGGAAGGAACAGTCATCAGGCGTGCAGAGAATCATTGAGCAGGGAGACTTGCAGGGAGGTTACTACGTCTATGTGGGAAACGAAGAACAGGGCGGGTTTGCCATGATAGAGATAGACACGGCGGAATGGACGCCGGAGATGCTTCTTTCCAGCCTTGCGGAGGAAGAAGTCATGCCGCAGGATGTGAAAGTGCTTTCCTTTGAACAGGATGGGGATCATCTTACGTTGGATTTGTCTAAGGAGTATCAGGAATATGTGTCTTCCAGCGGAACGGCAGGCGAACGGGTTGCGGTTGGCAGCATGGTCAACACGTTTTTGGATGCTTACAATGCGCAGACCATCACAGTTTTGGTGGAGGGAGCCGCTCTGGATATCGGACATTCCGATAATAGCGGCCCGCTGAGCTGGTATTAAAGGGAAGCAGGGATGTTAGGTGATAATCATAAAAATGCCGGAACCTGGTTGGATACAGGTTCCGGCATTTTTATGTTTGTGGATTTCCATCCGAAAGAACGGACAAAAATCTGCATTAAGGGTTTCTAACCAGCGAAAGTTCGCGGATGGTAATTTTGGAAGCCGGTGTGGAAACCCCGACTTTGCCCATGGAGATGTAAAACTGGGCGTAGTCGTCCCGATCCTCTAAGGTGATGGGAATGGTTACTGTCTGTTCGGTATCCTTGGTGAGGGAGAAGCTGTTTCCATTGCCATCGTTATATCCGGTGTAAGAACCGGAACCGTCTCCTGAGGGAGCCTCGCCCCCATTGTGCTGCACTCCCGCTAAAACAGTCCTGTCAGCGGTCGAAGTGATTTTAAAGGATAAAGTGTAAGTTCCGGCAACCAGCTTCAAGGATTGCAGCAACTGGACGTGCCATTCCTGGTCTCCGGCCTTTTCAATATCATAGGTGATAGATTTTTGCTCTGCGCTGACACTGTGCGATGCAGAGGCAGAGCCGTCCCAATTTGCAATCGTCTCACTCCAGCTCTCCATGCCCTTGGAAAAATCTGCATTTTGGAACAAATTCTCTCCAATGGGAAGATTCAGCTCTTCTCGTGGAGGCAGCAGCGGCGCGTCTGTCTTTTCCAGGGAAATATTATCAATGCAGATTCTGTGCTGCGTCGTAATCTGTTCATCAATTTTTCCGAGGCAGATGCTTAAGAAAGCGGAAGGATCCGTTTCTTTTTTCATCTGGAACGTGTCGGTAAAGGTCTGATAGTCGTCGGAAAGTGTAACGGTGTTGTCGCTGGAATAAACAGGCCATCCTTTTTCTTCCGTTCCCTGCAACACTACCCGGATTTTTCTTGCGAGATCCGACTTTGCCTGGAAGGTGAGCTTATACCACTGGCCTTTTTCCAGGGGAACATTGTTCTGTTTCAACTGGATATTCCAATCGGCGGAACCTGTGTTGCCAATCGTAAAATCCAAAGCATTGCTTTCCTTCTGGCTGTCAACTACATAGGATGCGCTTGCGGAGCTGTCTACAAACACTTCATATCCGGCAAGTCCGGCGTCAAAAGAGCCATTTTTAATCAGGGTGTCTTCCACTAATCTGACATTGTCGAGATAGAGCGTCCCCTTGCTTCCCAGATGGAAGGCAAGATGTTTGTCTGAGAAGTGCGTATCGGCAGGAATGGCAATCTTATGTGTCTGGTTTTGTGTCGTCAGGGTTACGGGATAAGAGTTTCCGCCCACTGTGACAGAAATCTGACGTTCAGAGTCCGCGCAGGCGTCAAAGCTTAATGCATAGGCAGTTCCCTGTGTGATGGCAAGATCGCTTTGTCCAAAGCGGAAGTCCTCCGGCTTGGAATTGCTGTTTGCCACAGTGACCTTTAAGCGGCGTCCATCTCCAAGGCCCGTAACGGAATAAACGGCTCCCGCAGTATTGGCAAAGGTTTCCCAATAGCCGAGGCGGTTAGTTCCTTCCTGGAAACTTCCGTTGTAAATATGGTTTCCGTCGGAGAGGATAGTTTTCTCCTCTTTTTCATTGGGGTCGGCATCCTTGGTTTTTTTGATAGATACGTTTTTGATATAAATTTTTGAGGCAGGAAGAACTTTGCCCATGTTGTATTCGAGCCGCCCGTTTTCATCGGAATCGGACTTCATTTTAAATTCTTTCGTGAAGGTCTGGTATCCTGTTGTAAGCTCCGTCGGACAATTCAAATAAGACTGGTAGCCGCGGTCAGGAGCTTTGATATCAACGCTCATAGTTCTTGCTTCATCTGCTTTTGCTTCAAAGGAGAGGGTATAGGTTGCGCCCTTTTCCAATGGAATGCCCGCCTGTACCAGCTGTACGCTGTAATCGACGTCGCCGGCATTGGTTGTGGTAATGACCATTTCTTTGCTGCCGTTAATCTCAGCCGTCGCTTCTCCGTTTAGGGCAGTCATAAATACCCATCCGCTCGTATCGTCGAGGGCTTCGGAAGCGGCAAAATCTCCATTGCAGATATAATTGCCATTGCTGTCCGGATCGCGCGGTTTAAATTCCTTTTCAGGCCTGGTAAGCCCTTCGTCGGTATAACCGGATGTTTTCTGGTAAGCTTTTACATAGTCTACGATAAATTCCGCATGATCAAAATTGGTTGACTCATCCGGATAGCCAACCCAGCTTCCTCCTACGGCAAGATTTAAAATCAGGTAGAAGGGCTGATCGAAAGGCGCGGGATAAGTGATGGTTCCCTGGCCTTCTTTGGAAGAATACCAGTCGCTTTCTTCATGGAAGAGCGTACCGTCAACGAACCAGCGGATGACGCCTGGTTCCCATTCGCAGGAAAACGTGTGGTACTCATTGGAATAATCGCCCGTTGCAAGGACATGGGTTCCCTGACTCTCGCTGTGGGGTTCCCCGTAGTGGATGGTTCCATAGGATTTGTTTGTCTCCTGCCCCATGACTTCCATGATGTCAATTTCGCCGCATTTTGGCCATTGGCCGTATAGATTTTCATCGGAAGCCATCATCCAGAAAGCGGGAAGGAATCCTTTTCCGGAGGGAACTTTAACTCTTGCTTCAAAATAGCCGTAGGTAAAGTCATGTTTTCCTTGCGTGTTGATTCTGCCGGAAGTGTAAGAGGCTGTGCCGTCTTCTCCTACGGTTTTTATGGCTTTGATATGAAGGTTTCCGTCTTTTACATAGATGTTGTTGCGGTAATCGGTGGAATTGCCGGAATTTACATATTTTTGAAGTTCGGCGTTTACCCAGCCCGAATCATGCGCTTCAATGTTCCAGTCTTTTTCGTTCAGTGCGGCGCCGTCGAATTCATCTTTCCATACCAGGGTGTAGCCTGCGGGGGCAGAATCCTCTGGTTTTTGCTCTTCCGGTTGTTTGTCTTCCGGCTTCTTGTCTTCCGGTTGTTTATTTTCCGGTTGTTTGTCCTCCGGCTTTTTATCTTCCGGTTGTTTGTTCTCCGGTTTTTGCTCTTCCGGTTGTTTGTTCTCTGGTTTTTGGGTTTCCGGTTTTTTTGACGCCGGTTTTGCCTTTTTTTGTACGGTTAAAGTGCAGACTGCCTTTTTTCCGCTGCCGTCGGATGCGGTGGCGGTAATCTTTACTTTTCCCGCTTTGCGGCAGGTGATTTTTCCGCTGCTGTTGACCGTGGCGATATTTTTGTTGCTGCTTGTGTAAGAAAGTTTTTTCACGCTTGCTTTCTTTGGAGCGACCGTTGCTTTCAGTTTCACGGTGTCTCCGACTTTGGCAGTGATTTTTGTCTTGTTCAGGCTTACCTTTGTTATCGGTGTGCCAACGACTACTTTCAGAGTTGCCTTTTTCTTTTTGTCAAACACGCTCTGAACGGTAATGTTTGTGGTTCCATTTTTGAGAGCCTTAATCGTGCCGTTTTTGCTGACGCTGGCGATTTTAGGCTTAGAGCTTTTGTACGAGACAGACTTACTTGCTTTTCCCGTGACTTTCACAGTGGTTTTCAGTCTGAAAGACTTTTTGGCCTTTAAGACCAGTGTGGAGGTTTTTACGTTACTGATGGAGACAGACTTGACTTGTTTCTTGGGGGCTGCTGAAACCGGTGTGGGGGGGGGTAGAAGAGCCCCGATGACAAGCATGGCGCAAAGAAAAAATGCGGCAGTCCGTCTGGCTGTTTTGAAAAGTACTGTTCTCATAGTTTTCTGATTCCTTTCTTTAAAATAGTATTTGGATGTCTGTCAACATCGCTGAGTCAATCATAAAAAAGAAGCGGTGATTTTGATATCAAATTTTATACTTTTTTATCATCCTTGTGTACAGATGTGAGAAAATAAAGGCGCAATCCTGACGCGGCTGACAAAAAATTCAGGCGGTTTGAAACGCGGAAGCCCGTTTTAATTCCTATTGACATAGTATGAATTAGGCGATATACTAAGAAAAGGAGAAGCAGAGTGGCAACATTACAAATAAGGCCTGCGCCAAAGAGGCGGCTGGCTGCAGAAAGGTATGGTAAGGAATTATGAAAATATCTACAAAGGGAAGATATGCACTGCGATTGATGTTAGACCTGGCGTTGAATAACACAGGGGAGCCGATTAGCTTAAAGGATATTGCAAAGCGGCAGGAGATTTCCGATAAATATTTAGAGCAGATTATTTCCGTATTAAATAAGGCAAAATACGTGAAGAGCATCCGGGGGGCACAGGGGGGGTATGTGCTGACAAGGAAGCCGGAGGAGTACACGGTCGGAATGATTTTAAGGCTCACTGAAGGCAGCCTTGCGCCGGTGGCGTGTGTGGAGGACGATTACAGCTGTGAAAAAATGTGCGACTGCACTACGGTTCTGGTCTGGAAGAAAATCAACGATGCAGTCAATGATGTGGTGGATCACATCACGCTGGCGGATTTGCGGGACTATGAGATGCAGCGCGTGGGAGAGTATGTGATTTAAGCGATTAGAATTTGAGTGATACAAAAAGAATGTTGTAACAGTTCAGCCCACGCCATTCGCAATCCCGCACTACGGGCTTCAAAATTGCTCATGAACGGGCGTTCTGCTC
>CANQUZ010000057.1 GCA_947627165.1 uncultured Roseburia sp. | reverse complement strand
GCCGACCGTCGGGATAATCCAAATCTCGTTGCGGACGCCGGCTTTTCCGTCCGGGCGGGCAAAGCCCATAAACGTGCGGTCTTCGGTCTGTTTTTCCTCGGTCTGCACAGGCTCATAGGTGTATTCCAGCAAATCTCCCAACGCTGTCTTTACATTGTGGGTATGCACCCACCGACCTGCCGCAATCGCCTCTTTGGCGTTTCCGATGCGGAAACCGTATTTTACGACGTCGCCTCCCTCAGGGATATCCGTGATCGCCATCTTATGACCTGCCGGAATGGTTTCCAATGCCGTCACCTCAACTCCTGCGGCAGACACTTTCTCTCCCGCCGCAAGCTCTTTTAAGGCAACGATGACATTATCATTTTCATGAATTTTGATAAAATCCTTCATAAGTGTTCCGCTCCTTATCAACGTTATCTTATTTTATTATGCGAATATTTTTTCCATCGCTTTTCTCATACCCAGCTCACGGATATCTGCCACATAAGAAACAACTGCTTCCTCAACTCCTGCAAGTTTGGTCAGATCCTGTCCCCAGAAAGCTTCATTGGAAAGCACAGCGTGCGTATACTCTGCCGCATCTTTTCCGCTGTTTGCCGCAAAAAATTCAAGTACGGACGCATCATCTAAAATCTGGTATTCCACTCCGTCCCTATGGCCAATCAGCGCTTTGTCGCGGATTTCAGATCCGGTGTAGAACGCCATCAGAGCCGCTAAGGAGAATGCAAGGTGTGTCGGGAGCTTTCCTTCGTTGTTGAGATACTCTAAGAAGCTCGGCATACATCTCGCTCTCCATTTGGAAACAGAGTTCAGGGAGATGGACAATAACGCGTGTTTTACATATGGATTGTTAAATCTGGTAATAACAGCCTCTGCAAAGTCCAGTAAATCCTGTTTCGGCAGTGTCAGGGTAGGAATTACCTCATCAAAGATGGTGGCTTTGATGAATTTTAAGATTAATTCATCCTGCATGGACTCTAATACGATATCGTGGCCGCAGAGGTAAGAAGCCAGTACGAAAGAGGTATGCGCGCCGTTTAAGATGCGGACTTTTCTCTGTTTGTACGGTTTCTGGTTGTCGGTGAAGATGACCGGAAGCCCAGCCGCCGGAAGCGGGAACTCATCGCTTAAGTCTTTTGCGCTCTCGATTACCCAAAGGGCAAACGGCTCGCCGGTTACAATCAGGTTGTCCTGATATCCGAACTCTTTGCAAAGTTCCTCAGCCTCATCCCTTGGATAGCCGGTTACGATACGGTCAACCAAAGTGGAGGTGAATACGCAGGCATTGTTCAACCATGCCGTAAAGCCCTCTTCTAACTTCCAGAGCTCTGCAAATTTCAGAACGCACTCTTTTAAGTGGATACCGTTGTCGTCAATCAGCTCTACCGGAAGCATTACAAGGCCCTTGTCCTCTGCCCCGTTAAAGTGTTTGTATCTCTCATATAAAAATTTCGTCAGTTTGCCCGGATATGTTTTTGGAGGGTTCATCTCGATGCGGTCTGTCTCGTCGTATACGATACCTGCCTCCGTCGTGTTGGAAACAATAAAACGCAGCGTGTCAAGTTTTGCATAATCCGCATATTTCTCATACTCGGTGTAAGCGTCCACTGCATCCGTCACGCTTGTCACTACGCGGTTGATCCTCTTTGCCTCACCGTCTACGATACCTCTTAACTGTACGGTATACTGGCACTCCTGGTCATGGAAACGCTCTAACGTACCAAACTCAATGGGTTTTACAAGGACGATGTCCCCGTCAAACTTTCCCTGCTCGTTGGCAATGTCGATCATGTAGTCAACGAACGCGCGAAGGAAATTTCCCTCGCCAAACTGCAGCACTTTGACCGGTCTTTCTTTTTTTCCCGTTTTTGCTTTGTTTAATAATTCCATGGTATCCTCCTAAAATATTTTATTAATTTCTCAACAGCGTCTCTGCCCGTTTGCAGTCCGCTGCTTTTTACTGCATTCTGTCGATTTGTAAGCGTTTACATCAACTATTTTTACATCTTTTCTTCAATTAGTCAATATGTAATTTTGCACAATTTAGTAATTTTATCTATTTTTCTTTTTTTGTCATTTTACTTTTTTTATGTTTTTGTCATTTTTCTTTCCAAACCGGTTGCTTTCTTTTTTTCCCTATTGTATAATATCCTCAGTTCTGATGAAACTGCTTTTATTGAACATTCTAAGCATTTCATGAAATGTAAGCGCTTACATTTTAAGGCATTATGTTTTAGGAGAAGCAGTGTGAAAAATACGCTCGATAGCTTATTTTTCACACGACAATTTGTGCCGGAGCGTCACAAATTCCCCGGATGGCAGACGCGAATTTGTGACGCTCCGGAATGGAGATTAATATGACGATTTATGACATTTCAAAGAAAGCCGGGGTCTCGATTGCCACTGTATCCAGGGTTTTAAACGGCAGCGACAAAGTCCGCCCCTCCACCCGCAAAAAGGTGCTGGACATTATTGAAAAGTACGAATATACTCCCAATGCCTTTGCCCGCGGAATGGGCCTGCACTCTTTGAAAACCATAGGCATCCTCTGCGCCGATTCCTCCGACCTCTTCCTCGCCAAGGCAGTCTATTTTTTAGAGCAGGAGCTTCAGGCCAACGGCTACGAATCCATCCTCTGCTGCACCGGCTATAATCTGGACATCAAAAAGAATTATGTGGATTTAATCCTTTCCAAGAAAGTGGACGGCATCATTCTGGTGGGCTCTAATTTTATCGGGACGGACGAGGAAGAGAATCAATATATTAAGGAAGCCTCTGCGCAGATCCCTATTATGCTTTTGAACGCGGCGTTTGATTACCCCAATGTCTACAGCACCCTCTGCGACGACTATGCCGCCATGTCTGAGGCGGCGTCCGCCATGCTAAACGCGGGCATCCGGGATATTTTGTATCTGTACAATTCCGATTCTTACAGCGGGCAGAAAAAGCTGAAAGGATTTAAGGCCGCCATGGAACGTCATGGGGTTGACGGCTACGAGAAACTGATTTACTGCTACGACGGGCCGCCCCAGCGCGTCAGGGACGTGGCAAAATTCGTCGAGTCGATTGCCAGGGAAACACCTTTTCGCGGCGTCATTGCAGCGGAGGATGAACTCGCCATAGGAGCCATTAAGAACGCCCAAAACCACGGCGTCCGGATTCCGGAGGATTTATCCGTCATCGGCTATAACAACTCCATGCTGACCTGCTGCTGCACCCCGGAACTCACCTCCGTGGACAACCGGCTGGAATCCCAGACGCATCAGCTTGTCCAGACACTGCTCGGCGTTCTCTCAGGAGAGGAAATGCCGAAACAATCCGTATTTTCCGGCAAATTAATCAAACGCGGAACTACTTTATTTTAACCAGCAGGCGTTTTGCGCCGTACCGAATGGGGATTTATTATTTTCCATAAACATTTTAATAATCATGAAAATGCCGCAGCGCGGCGGAAAGAGAGGAAAACATGAAACAATTTATGGACGAAAACTTTTTACTGCAGACAGAGACCGCACAGAAACTTTATCACGACTATGCGGAAACCACCCCGATTTTAGATTATCACTGCCACATCAACCCGCAGGAAATCTATTAGGCGGCGACCATTATAAATGGCGCTTCATGCGTTCCAGCGGCGTGGATGAGAAATACATCACCGGCGACGCTTCCGACAAGGAGAAATTCCTCAAATGGGCGGAAGTATTGGGCAAAGCCATCGGCAATCCCCTCTTCCACTGGAGCCATCTGGAGTTAAAGAAATATTTCGGCTACAACGGCGTGTTAAATAAAAACACGGCGGAAGAAGTCTGGGAGTTATGCAACAAAAGGCTTGCAGAGCCGGATATGACCGTCCGCAATATCATCAAACAGTCCAACGTTACTTTAATCTGCACGACAGACGATCCGGTGGACAGCTTGGAGTGGCACAAAAAAATCGCCGAGGACGATTCCTTTGATGTTCAGGTGCTTCCTGCATGGCGTCCTGACAAGGCAATGAACATTGAAAAAGTGACCTTCCTTGATTATCTCGCTCAGTTAGCGGAGGTTTCCGGCGTTTCCATCGCTACGTTTGCGGATTTAAAGAAAGCGCTGTTAAACCGTATGGATTTCTTCGCTTCCATGGGCTGCAGCGTATCTGACCACGCTTTGGAGTATGTAATGTACGCTCCCGCTTCCGAGGAAGAAATTGAAGCGATTTTTGCAAAACGTCTGGCAGGAGGCGACGTTACCCGTGAGGAAGAATTGAAATTCAAGACCGCTTTTATGATTTTTGTCGGAAATGAATATGCGCGCCGCAACTGGGTAATGCAGCTTCACTATGGCTGCAAACGCGACAACAATACGCCGATGTTTGACCGCCTGGGACCGGATACCGGCTATGACTGCATCAACAACTATGCGCCTTCTTCCCAGATGGCTGATTACTTAAACGCTTTAAATCAAAACGGCAATCTTCCAAAGACCATTATTTACAGCTTAAATCCAAACGACAACCAGGCAATCGGAACCATTTTGGGATGCTTCCAGGATTCCACCGCCGTTGCAAAAATCCAGCAGGGCTCCGCTTGGTGGTTCAACGACCACAAGGTTGGTATGCAGGATCAGATGATTTCCCTGGCAAATCTTGGAAATCTCTCCGGTTTTGTAGGAATGCTCACAGACTCCAGAAGCTTTTTGTCCTACACACGCCACGATTATTTCCGCAGAATCCTCTGCAATCTGGTTGGCACCTGGGTAGAGGACGGTGAATTTCCAGCGGATTACGAGACGTTAAAGGAAATCGTAACCGGCATCTGCTACAACAACGCCGTAAAATATTTTGGTTTTAATTTATAAGAGAAGGAGATTTTACCATGGAACTTAGAACAGCCGCATCTCCAAGAGATGTCAAACACTACACCACAGAACGCTTAAGAGAGGAATTTTTAATTGAAGATTTGTTCTTAGCGGACGAAATCAAATTAGTATACAGCCACATTGACCGTATCATTACCGGTTCCGCCGTTCCGGTCAATCAGACTCTCGTCTTAACCGCCGGCGATGAGCTCCGCGCGCAGTATTTCTGTGAGCGGCGCGAGCTTGGCGTCATCAATATCGGCGGCGCCGGAACCATCACCATTGTCGGAAAATCCACGCTTTGCAGTCTGATTCCCAGATTCTATGAAACCACCGGCGGAACCATCACCATTGACGGAAAGGCTTACCCGGTGGGTCCTAAGGAAGGTATGTACATCGGAATGGGTTCTAAGGAGATTTCCTTCTCCAGCGACTCTTCCGCCGCTCCTGCAAAATTCTATTTAAACAGCGCCCCTGCCCATAAGGCTTATCCGACTGTTTTAATCAAACCGGAGGGAACGGAAGAAGAAGGCGTTGTCATCGTGAAGGACTGCAACAAAGTGGAGCTCGGCTCTTTGGAAACTGCAAACCACAGAACCATCTGCAAGTATATCCTTCCGGGACAGGTGGAAAGCTGCCAGTTGGAGATGGGTATGACGAAATTAGAGCCGGGCAGCGTATGGAATACGATGCCATGCCACACCCATGACAGACGTATGGAGGTTTACCTCTATTTCGATATGCCGGAAGACGCCCTTGTGATGCACTACATGGGCGAGCCCACCGAGACAAGGCATCTTGTGATGAGAAACGAGCAGGCTGTCATCTCTCCAAGCTGGTCCATCCATTCCGGCTGCGGAACACAGGCCTACACCTTTATCTGGGGCATGGTAGGCGAGAATCAGGACTTCGACGATATGGATCATGTCGCAATGAAAGATTTGCTGTAATCGCCCCGTTATAATGTCATCATAAGAAAGGATATTCTAATAGTATGAAAATTGCTTTAATCAATGAAAACAGCCAGGCTGCCAAAAATGAACTGATTTGCTCCACCTTAAAATCTGTGGTAGAGCCTATGGGCCATGAGGTGTTCAACTACGGTATGTACTCCCCGGAGGACGAATGCCAGCTCACCTATGTGCAGAACGGCATTCTTGCCGCTGTTTTAATCAACTCCGGCGCCGCTGACTATGTCATCACCGGCTGCGGAACCGGCGAGGGCGCAATGCTTGCCTGCAACTCTTTTCCACAGGTGCTTTGCGGACACATTGAGTCTCCTTTAGACGCTTATCTGTTCTCTCAGGTAAACGACGGAAACTGCATCTCCCTCCCCTTCGCTGAGAATTTTGGCTGGGGCGGCGAATTGAATCTGACTTACATTTTTGAGAAATTATTCTGCGCGCCGGGCGGCGGCGGATATCCGAAGGAACGTGTGGTTCCGGAACAGAGAAATAAGAAAATCCTCGACGAGGTGAAAAAAGTTACCCACAGGGATCTTGTTTCTATCTTAAAGGAGTTAGACCAGGAACTCGTAAAGGGCGCTTTGTCCGGCTCCCGCTTCAAAGAATATTTCTATGCAAACTGCAAAGATACTGCCATTGCAGAATGCGTAGCCTCCATTATCGGAAAATAAAAGCTCCGAGAGGGGGAATCCAACGGGGATGCGCACGTCTTTTCCGGCGTGTGCATCCCCGTTTTGGCGTAAAGGCGTCTGGCAGCCCGTCGCCGGATATCAGAAACATTCGCGAGAACGCGCTTTGGGTTGTCAATCATCACAACAATAAATATAGTACCCTGCAGCCATGCAGGCAAGCATCAGTATCAATCCGAAGAAACGGTTATGAAGCACTATCATCACCAGCATTCCCAGGGAAAAACAAAATAAGGCAAATCCTAACATCCGTTTCATCTGTCCACCAAAAAAAGAGCATATATTACTTTTAATATATGCTCCTCTAAGGATAAATTCCACCTTGATTATTGCTCCTCTTTACGGACGGAATCGTTTAAAATATCTTCCATTTCCTTGCCCGCCGCTTCCATTGCGTCAGGATCAGAGGCACTCCCTTCCGCCGCCTGGTTTTTGGAAGTAAATTTATTGACAAAATCCGGAACCATGTCCAATACTTTTGTGATGCCGTCCTGGTTTTTCACATTGACCAATTTTGTCGTGCCGTTTTGGATGACTAACACGGCGCTTGGGGCAATCTTACCGCCCATTCCTCCGCCCCCATTGTTTTTCTTATCCTGGGAAAACGCGCCGGCCCCCACGCCAAACGACACATCCACCAGGGGAAGAATGATGGTATCCCCGATATGAATGGCGTCCCCCACCACGGTTTTGGTGGTCAGGAAGCTGTCCATTCCTTTGAATAATGATTCCACTGTTGTGCTGAAACTATTGTCTCCCATAAGTTCATCCTACCTTTCTGCTTTCATGATTTTAAAATTTGTTTTACCGTTTTGCGGAACTCTCGTTTCTTCCATAGCCGAAACAGGGAAATGACCGCGTGTACTAAGCGGATATGGCCCTTCACTTCATAATATCCCTCCACATAAGCCTTCTCCGCCTCAAAATCCGGATAAATCTTAATTTCCTTCTGGTAAATGACAGGAAATAGGGATAAGGCCCCCAATCCCATGCCTGTTGCCGCCGGATCGCCTAAGGACAGGACCAGATCGGTTCTGATCCGCCGGAATCGGGAATGGCGCAGCAGATACTTCAGTTCCGCGAAAACGAACGACATTGATTTTTGATTTGTTTCGTCCGTAAGCAGACTTTTGATCTCCGCTATTTTTTGCGACAGCTCCTTTACCCTGTTAAGCGCGTTCCCGACTGCCTGCCGGATGCGTGTCACAAGGGAGGCTTTCTCCCCGGACGTCTCGCTGCCGGAATCTGCTTCCCGCAAATCTGTTTCTCCGGTATCTGCCCCCTGCGGGCCTGCTTCCCCGGTATTTGCTTTCTGCCGTCTTCCTTCTCCGGAATCCGTTTTCTGCAAATCTGTTTCCCCGGTATCTGCTTCCCGCAGACCTTTTTCATCGGAACCCGCTTCGTCCGGCTCTTTCGCATCAGGCTTTTGAGGGTTCTTTCCCGGAAGCGGGAGGCGGAAACCGCAGAGGAAAATTCCATAATCCCACTCCTTCTTTTGGAAGGAAACGGAAACCTTCACCAGATGCAGCAGCCAGTGGAGGCTGCCCCCTATCTGAACCTCCTCCCCATGCTCCCCGTAGATCCGGTAGCGGATGGGAACAAGCAGCGCCAGCGCTAACAGGAAAAGGGCAATCCCGAGTAAGGAAAGGAGGACGATACCAATAATTTTTAAAATAAGCAGTATGACTGTCATCCTTCTTTTTTCTTTCTCCTTTTCTCCTCCAGATAATGCCTTATGCGAAACGCTCCCGTCATACGGTATGCCTCATCCACAATAGAAGCCGCAACCTCCAACGCCTCCCCATACCCTTTCGCAAGCCCTACCACATAAAGGCTTTTCTTGGGGTAACTTTTCTGGAGAAGCTCCTGCGACGGGATGATGTCTAACAGATTCCTGGGGTTGGATGCCAGGGCAATGACATAAATGTTGATCTGCCCTGCATTGTGAAGAATTTTCCATTTTATTTTTTTTGTCTTATGTACGATACTCTCCCCTATATACAAATCTTCATACCATATCATACAAAATCCTCAACTCTTCCCCGAATCCCCTGTGCGGGCAGTCCTTAAAAATAATTATGGCTGCCCCACAAATTATTCTTTTTCAACTCCTGATATTCGTTGTAGGCCTTTTCCAAAATCTGCCTCTCGTTTGGAAATTTCAGCAGGTGATATGCCTCATGGTATTTGTAATATCCGGAATCCATAAAATATTCTTCGCGCTGCGGCTTGCTGTAATAACTCTCCCCCATCATCAGGTACCAGTGGACTGCTTTTTCCACGGTATCCTCCGGAATGGTAAAGGAATACTGGCTTTTCCCTATATATTTCATGACATTGGCTCTTGCACCTGTTTCTTCAAGGACTTCCCGGACTGCCGTTTCCTGAAATTCCTCCCCCCGTTCCACAGTCCCTTTTGGCAGTACCCAGCCTTCATACTTATTCTTGTAATTTTTGTATAAAAGCAGTATTTTGCCTCGAAATATTACCACACCACCACAGCTTGTTGTCTCTATCATTTCAACACCTCCTGATGTGGTTGCCCATAATCAGCATTAGTATAATACTTTTTATGGCTTCATGCAAGAAGCTTACTCATAATTCTCATAATAAGAGTCAAAAATTTCCTTTGCGATGGGAACCGCATATTCGCTTCCGATGCCGGAATCCTCCACAAGGACCGCCACCGCGATATCTTCCTTCCCTTCCTGATGGGCAAACCCCACAAACCAGGAATGGGCGGAGTTTGAGCCTGTTGAAAATTCCGCCGACCCGGTCTTCCCTGCCGCTTCATAATTCTGCCCTTTTAATTTCTGTCCGGTGCCGCTTTCCACCACTGCGACCATATAATCCTTTAGGATTGCCGCGTATTCTTCCGAAATCAGCCTGCCGTATGCCTCCGGTTCATTCCGCTCCTGCAGGACGCCCTCGTAGCTTTCCGTGTGGTCAATCAGATAGGGGCGCATCAATACGCCGTCATTGGCAATGGTGCTGACCAACAACGCCATGTGGAACGGCGTGACTAAGGTTTTTCCCTGGCCAAAAGAAGTGCTCATAATGGCGGCGTCCCCGTCGCCGCTCTGCAGCACGAAGCTGCTCTTAGAGGATTCCAGGCTGATGGGCTGGCTGGCATTAAACAGCAGTTTGTCACACAACTCTCTATAGCTGTCGATATCCAATTCCAGGCCCATGGAGGAATAGGCGGCGTTGCAGGAATTTGCAAAGGCCTGTTTTAACGTCTCCGACCCATGGCTCTTATTGTTGTAACAGTGAATGGTGTTTTTCCCTAAGGTATAGCTCCCATTGCAGAAATAATGGTACTCCTCGTCGCTGCCGTGCTCGCTTAAGTATTCTAAGGTGGTAACAATCTTAAAGATGGAGCCGGGGGGATACAATCCCTGGGTGGCACGGTTTAGCAGCGCCGCATCCGTATTCCCCTCCGCCGTCAGATATTCCCAGTCTTCCCCAAGGGTATTCGGGTCAAAATCCGGCTTTGATACCATGGCAAGGATCTTTCCGGTGGAAGGCTCCAGCACCACCACTGCGCCCTTGTAAAAATCCAGGGCGTCATAAGCCCGCAGCTGCAGCTCAAAATTCAATGTGGTAATCACATTGTCGCCGATGCTTTTTTCTCCCTGTATGTCATTTTCCGCCTTTTCCAAAAAGGAAGCGTTGGAGCGGAGCAAATCGAAATTCGCCTGGGATTCTATTCCGGTTTTTCCATGAGTAGAATAACCAACTACATGGGCAAATATACTGCCGTAGGGATATCTCCTTACATCCTCCCCCGCATCATCCGTGATCGTCTCCGCCAACACGTCTCCCCCGGAGGACAGGATCTTTCCCCGAATGATTTTCTGGGAAAAAGTCTCCTGCCGGCTGTTATAGGGGTTGTCGATAAACTCCTCGCTCTTTTCAAATTGAAAATAAGTAAAATATCCCATCAGGCAGAGAAACAATGCGAGAAAAGAATAGGTGATGACTGCAAACTCCCTGTTCTGGGACGGAGCCTTCTTTTTCTTCTCCTTAGGCGAAGTCTTTGCGTTCTTCTGTTTTTGGTCTTCTCGGTTTCTGTTGTTTTCCATTCGTCTCTCCTTCATCCTGCCTCAAACTATAAAGCCCCTGGCTGATTGCAAACAATATCATCGTGCTGACCAGGGAGCTTCCGCCGTAGCTTACCAGAGGAAGTGTCACGCCGGTGGAGGGAATCAGCTTTATCACGCCCCCGATAGTCAAAAATACCTGAAAGGCATAGACCGTCCCCAGGCCCAGCGCCACTAATTTATAAAACTGGTCCTTCATCTGCATGGCAATATTTAAAAACATCAAAAAGCAGCTGGCGCAGACCATAATCAAACACAGCGCAAAGATGCCTCCCATCTCCTCGGAAATGGCGGAAAAAATAAAATCCTGCTCCACCACCGGTATCTTGTTGGGCGTCCCCTGGTAAAGCCCCGTCCCAAACCAGCCCCCCGTCCCAATGGCAAACAGGGACTGGCAGATCTGATAGCCCTCGTTATCAATGACGCTGAGCGGATCCGACCATGCCAGCACACGCACCTGCACATGGGCAAACAGCCGGTAGGCAAGCACAGCCGCCGCGCAGC
>CANQUZ010000056.1 GCA_947627165.1 uncultured Roseburia sp. | reverse complement strand
TATCATACTGTGGATCCTCTCGGACAAATTACAGGCTTTTTCCTGAATCGTCACCCTGCCGTTCTCCATATGGCTCATATCTAACACATCATTGATCAGATTCAAAAGATGGTTGCTGGAAGCCTGGATCTTTTTCAGGTATTCCATCACCCTCTCCGGATTGTCAATATTATGCTCCGCTAACGTAGCAAAGCCTATAATCGCATTCATCGGCGTCCGGATATCGTGGGACATATTGGACAGAAAGATGGTTTTCGACTTATTGGCATACTGAGCCTGCTCTAACGCCTCTTTCAGCATAAACTCATTCCGGACTAAGTCTTCAATGTTTCGTATGGTCAAAACGGCGCTCCTCGGCTCCCTGTCCACACGCTCACGGACAATAAACGTGGTCAGATACCACTCATAAACGCCGGCTTCTTTCTTTCTGCGATAACGCATTTCTATGATATCTTTTTCTTTCAGCGCTTTTTTTACATTGCTGGCAAGCAAAAACGATCTCACGTTCTCCTCATTATCGTTTTCGATCTTTCCATTCAGGAAGTGGCGGTCCACCATGTTGGAATAGCGGCCGATTTCTTTCCCTCTTTGATAATCCGGATAAAGCATCTGAAAGAAGTCATTCTGCAAATCTATAAAATAAATCTCCTCATATTCATATACGGTAGTGGCAAACACATCGGTCAAAATACGCCTGTCTTCCGGCCCGTTAAACAACAGGGTTCCATTAAACTTCTCAAACCTGTCCGTAACGTCATACAGATAAACGTAGTATATTGGCCCGTGGACCTCATCATAAACGAAATTGCCGAAATCCTCCACATAACGGATTTTTCCGTCTTTGCGCACGATTCGATAATCCACATAATCCATTCCGTTGTTATTATGCTCAATCTGCTGCCTGATGCTAGCCTCTACCTGCTCTAAATCTTCAGGATATACCATTCCACGAAATGAATTGCCTGTAAGCTCTTTGAACTCCTTCAGGTCTGCGCATCCAAACATGGAGATGACCCCTTTGCTGACAAAAATAAATTCGTTATTCCCTTCAGCCCGATAGGTAAAAAAGCCTCCTATAATCCTGTCTGAGATGCTGTGTTGATAATGTTCCAATCTTTCCCTCTCCATTCTCCGGTCATTTTATCCCGCTGTCTTTCCGGCAGCCTGACGAACCGATACATACAAGAGCACGCATATCTACGATTATATTATATCATATTATCGCCGTTTTCCCAGTATTATTTTTTTGAAATACAATTTTTTTGTAACAGTTCGGCCATAAGCAGTCTCGTAGGCGAATCATGCTTGCATGAATGAGCATACGAGACTGCTTATGAGCAGAACGCCCGTTCATGAGCAATTTTGAAGCCCGTAGTGCGGGATTGCGAATGGCGTGGGCTGAACTGTTACCTTTTCTTCCGATTTCTGCCCATACGCGCAAAAACTCCGGCGCACTGCACGTCCTATGCAGCCGCCGGAGTTTTTTATGTGGTTCCAATTTCTTTCGCAGCTTTTAAGCGTTTTTCTTATTTCTTTACAGTCACGGTAAAGGTGGCTTTTGCGCCGCTCTTCATGGTAACGGTAATCTTTGTTTTGCCCGCTTTCTTAGCTGTTACTTTTCCCTTATTGGTTACAGCAGCGATTTTGCTGTTTGCGCTCTTATAAGATTTTACTTTATCGTTTGCCGGTAAAGAAGATTTAATTCCGATGGTTGTGCTCTTTCCGACTTTCAGAGTCGCACTGCTCTTTGTCAGCTTCACGGAAGGTTTCTTAACCGTTACGGTACAGGTTGCCTTCTTGCCGTTTGCCGTCTTTGCAGTAATCTTTGCTGTTCCAACTTTCTTAGCTGTAATCTTGCCGTTCTTGTTTACAGTTACAACTTTTTTGTTTGAAGAGGTCCATGTAATTTTTTCTGTCGCAGATATTGGGTTTCTCGTAACTGTCAGAGTCTGTGATTCTTTTGTTGCAAGAGTCACTTTCTTTGGCAGTGAGATTTTCTTTGTTGTAACTGCTTTGCTCTGTACAGTTACCTTGCAGCTTGCTGTAGCGCCGCTCTTCATGGTAACGGTAACGGTAGCGCTCTGTTTGTCTTTCGCTTTCTTGTTTGCCGTCACTTTTCCGGTCTTCTTATTTACCGTAACAACTTTGGTATTGGAAGACTTCCAGGAAGCCACTTTATCGCTCTTTAAAGACTGGCTTGCAATCTTTAACGCAGAGGTTGATTTTCCTTTCTGCAGCGGCATAGAAGATGCGTTCAGCTTCACTTCTGCAACGGTTACTTTACATTCTGCAGTCTTTCCATTGGCTGTCGCAACTTTGATGGTCGCCTCTCCGGCTTTCTTTCCGGTTACAACGCCTTTCTGGTCAACTGCTGCAACTTTTGCATTGGAACTGCTCCAGGTCACGGTCTTATCCGTTGCTTCTGCAGGAGCGACTGTCGCTGTCAGCGTTTGTTTTTTGCCCTTTCCGATGGTCAGGGTTTTCTTGTTCAGAGAAACGCTCTCAGCATTCACTTCGGCAGCTTTTACCGTCACTTTACATACCGCAGTTTTTCCATTGGCTGTTGATGCGGTAACAGTAGCGGTTCCCTCTGCTTTTCCGGTCACAACGCCTTTTGCATCCACAGACGCAACCTTTTCATCGGAACTCGTCCAGGTCACGGTCTTGTTTGTGGCATTTGCAGGCGCAACTGTTGCCGTTAAAGCCTTTGTCTTTCCAGGCTCTAAGGTAACCTCTGTCGCATCCAGGGTGATTCCTGTCGCTGCAACTTCCGCCGGTTTCTGCTCTGGTTTCTGTTCAGGCTTTTTCTCCGGCTCCGTCGGGGTCTGCTCTGGCTTTTTCTCCGGCTCTGTCGGAGTCTCCGGTTCTGTTACTGTTACGGTACAATCTGCAGTCTTTCCGTTTACTGTCGTTGCAGTTACCGTTGTTGTTCCCGCTTTCACAGCAGTTACCTTACCGCCATCAACGGTTGCAATGCTTTGGTCTCCTACCGTCCAAGTCACAGTCTTGTCGTCAGCGTTTTCCGGTTGTACGGTAGCCGTAAGGATTTTAGACTCGCCAACCTTTAACGTGATAGACGTATCGCTCAAGGCGATTCCAGTTGCCGGATTTTGGTAACCTGTCTCCGGTGGGCCATAACCTGTCTCCGGGTCATAACCTGTCTCCGGATTATAGCCCGTCTCTGGACCAGATGAAAAATTGAACGTGGTGTCCAATCCACTTTCTCCCATCATCTGTCCAGCAGAAGCGGCAAAACTTCCAACTGCCAAAAATGTTGACAGCATCAGTGCCGTTCCTTTCTTAGACAAAAATTTTAGTTTCATTTTCCTATACTCCTTTCTTTTTAAATCGCATGGACATAGATTATCGTAATATAACGGCGGAATTTTGTCAATTATTAATTGATTTTTATTCTACTTTTCATATATAATGCGATTAATGAATTTTATTTTGGAGGTTTCTATGTATACTTTTTTTTCACTCGCAATCAGTGCATTCTTTGTATGTTTCATTATCGGGACGGCTTTCACTTTCCAAAAATATCTGGAAAACGGCAATGTGCAGCTACCGAAAGCTAGCCGCCTTATGCTTGTTCTGGAAATGGCAATCCTTTTTTTATCCGTCTATTTACGGCTTTTTCTTGCCATTCTTTCACCTGACGGAGATTCTGCATATTTTACAGCAATCATCCGTTCTCTTTTGGAGAAACCATGGAGCGGCCTCTATGCGCGCAGCGGAATTACCTATCCTCCGCTTTTTAATTACACCTTTTACCTACTGGGACTGCTTATGCAGATTTTGGGGATTCCGCTCCACTGGTCCTACCGCAGTTTTGTATTTTTTGTCAAACTCCCAAGTATCTGCTGTGAGTTTCTGATGGCATTGCTTATTTACCGAATTGCCGCAAAATTCACTGGCGAAAGTATACCTAACACACAAGGCATTCTACCTTGCAGGGGCAGTCACATAATTGCGCTTGCACTGATTCTTTTGAATCCCGGATGCATTTTTATTACATCCTATATCAGCCAGGTCGATGCCATTTATTCCTTTTTTATGCTACTAACACTCTATCTCATCCTGAACCGCCGTTTAAAGACAGCATATTTTTCTTTTGCATCGGCCATTTTATTTAAATTTCAGACAATCTTCATTACACCTGTACTTATTTTTGCCATCATTCAACAGGTATTTTTAGAAAATTTCAACTGGAAGCGTTTCTTTTCCCACCTTTGCGCCGGCCTTAGCGCCATCGCCTGCATGGCAATCAGTTACCTTCCTTTTGTATACGATTTTAAGAAACGGGCGTTCTGCGAGGGAGGAATGTTTTTAAATTTTACCTCTTCCCTGGAAAGCTATGGATATGCCTCGCAAAATGCATACAATTTCTGGACACTGCTTGGATATAATTATAGGTATTCCTCTTCCAAATTAGGGCCGCTTACCTGCGATACCTGGAATATTATTTTTATCCTTCTCCTTGTAGCATTAAGCAGCGCGCTGTTTGTCGCTGCGCGAAAGGAGCGCGACATCCTGCCTCTTCTTGCTGCGCTTTTGACTTCCGGTACGTTTTGCTTTGCCGTAAAAATGATGGCACGTTATCTTTATCCTGCCGTCATCTTTCTTATTTTAGCATATGCGATGCGTCCGACCTTGCGGAGACTAATATGCGCCCTTTCCTTTTCCATCACATTTTTTCTCGGAATGTTTTTTACTTACAGAATATATCCTCCCAAACGCTATTACGAAGGATTCCTTGCATCCCGCCTGATTTCACTCCTGCTCCTCTTATCGTTTGGGTTCCTTATCCGGACGATTTGGTGCGAAAGAAATGGAAACCGCCACTGAAAAAAGCTGTGAAACGTCCCAAAAAGGATTGTTTCACAGCTTTTTTGCGCAGCGGGGCCATATATCCCTGGAAAACCCCAAAGGCTTTCCCATGTGCCTATGACAGTGACTTACTCTAAATACTCGGTGGAATAATAAGGAAGCATGAGGTACCGTCCGGAATGTATCTCATCCGCCGATTCAATATGGTTCACGCGGCAGACCTCTTCGATATAATCCGCAATGCTTTCATACCCAACCGTATAGTAGGAACGGGCAATCCCCCAGAGCGTATCCCCCTCCTGCACCTGAAAACTGGTATAATATTTATAGACGGTCCCGGAGGATGCGGCGGAGGTATCCACGCATCCAAACGCCAGCGAACAAACCACTGCAAAAAAGGTACACAACCCCATAATGAACAGGATGAATTTGTGATTGCCGGATGTTTCTCTCATGTTACGCATAGTTTTCCTCCCTCCCGTAAGCGAACATATGTTACGAACAAATGTTTGTATTTGTATTATAGTACCGGAAGGCTTCTTTGTCAATCCAATTACGAACAAATTTTCGGAATATATGTTTGCATTTTTTGTGCGCCTGTGTTACACTGGTACTAAATCAAAGAATCATTTCGGGAACTGCGCGCCTCTGGCGCTGCAACAGTACACAAAAGACGCCGCGTTCTTTCGCAAAACGATTTCTGCGGCAATCACTTCTTAAGATTTATACAGGAGGATTTTATGGCATACGGAAAAATCAGCAATAAGCAACGGGAAATTTTAGAATATATCAAACAGGAAATCTTAAACAAAGGATATCCTCCTGCCGTGCGGGAAATATGCGAGGCGGTCGGCTTAAAATCCACCTCTTCCGTGCATTCCCACCTTGAGACGCTGGAAAAGAACGGATATATCCGAAGGGATCCCACCAAGCCGAGGGCGATAGAGATTATGGATGATAATTTTAACCTTACCCGCCGTGAAGTAGTGAACGTCCCGATGGTCGGCAGGGTGGCTGCCGGCGCCCCTCTGCTGGCGATAGAGAATATTGAAAATTACTTTCCTATCCCCATGGAATTTATGCCGAACGCGGAGACGTTCATGCTCTCCGTAAAAGGGGAAAGCATGATTAACGTTGGGATTATGGACGGGGACAAGATTTTAGTCCAAAAGCAGTCCGACGCCCAAAACGGGGACATTGTGGTTGCATTAATCGATGATTCCGCCACTGTGAAGACATTTTATAAGGAAGACGGCCATTACCGCCTTCAGCCGGAAAACGATACCATGGAGCCTATCATTGTTCCGCAATGCTCCATTCTGGGAAAAGTCTTCGGAGTCATACGCTTCTGGCGTTAAAAAGCATTCTGCAAAAAAACCGATGGTTTCCGGCCAAAATCGGTCGATACCATCGGTTTTTCATTTACAATATCTTATTTTTTGCACTTTCTGTCTTATGCTGACGCCTGTTTCCATCATACTTTCAACAGTTCGTCCCTATCAATTATTTTTCCGTCTCTCCAAATCCGCTCTAAATCATAGAACAGACGGTCCTCTCTGGAAAAAATATGGAGGATGATATCGCCGTAGTCCATCAATATCCAGGTGGAATTCCGGTTTCCCTCTGCCTGTTTCAAGGGCAGCCCCACTTTGTGCAGGGCCTCGTCTGCCGCGTCCCGCATCGCCTGGATTTGATTTTGATTGGCTCCGCTGGCAATGACAAAATAGTCTGCAATCGGGGAAACTTCCCGGATATCGATTACTTCTATGTTTTCGGCTTTTTTATCCTCTAATGCTTCGACTGCAATTTTGCAAAATTCTATGGTATCCATATTTTGGATCCTCCTTCATATGTTTATTTTGTATGCTCATGACGCTTCCGTCGTCTGCGAATCAGGCAATGCAGCGGTCACTTCGGGATTCCCCGGATGAATCGCGCCCGCCGCGCCTTCCGAAAGAACGGCAGCTTTTATTTTCTTATCTCATTCCCTATCTTAAGTATTGCCGGTAAAACTCATATGTCCGCTGCGTCGTACTGTCTATCGCGCCGCCCCTGCCCGATAAATATTCCAGGGTGTCGCGCAGTATTTCCGCCATACAGAGATTCAAGTCTAAGAAGGCAATCCTGCGGATCCTTTCCAAATCAGGCGCATTCTTCCGCCCCGGCTCGATATAATCGGCAATATAGATAATTTTATCCAAAAGGCTCATATCCGGTTCCCCGGTGGTGTGGACCTTGATGGCGTGCAAAATAAGGGGATCGGAAACCCCATAATTTTTTTCTGCCAAAAAAGCCCCTAACCTGGCGTGAAGCAAATAAGGATTCTCGTACTCCACCGGACGGATCAGAATATGATATTTTTCGCACAGGGCTATTTTTTCGTCGTTTGGGATACATTTTGCGCAGTCATGGAGCAGCCCGGCAAGCATGGCGTCCTCCACTGAGTAGCCGTGCGCCATGGCAAGGCAGCCCGCTGTGTACATAACGCCCTTCGTATGCTCATAACGCCCCTTATCCAGTTCCTTTTTTAATTTCTTGCGAATCTCATGAATTTCCATCGGCCGATACCTCCCGCTTAAAAGAAAAAGCCTTCTTCCCCTCCATTATTTTCTGTACAGACAATGTTTCCGGATATACTCCGCCACCTTCTGGGGGAGCAGCCCGCCCCCCTCCTTTTCCCCCCGCAGGAAAGCTTCCCTCAATGCGCTGGAGGAAACATCTGTTTTTCCGCCGCGGATGGGATGGATTTCAGCAAAAAACCGTGTTCTTAGTTCCGCTATTTTCTTATGGATGGCCGTCAAATCCATATCGTCCCGAACCGCCGCCAAAATGACTGCTTTCCGGCAAATGATTTCAGGGTGATACCATTGCTCAAAATAATCCAGCGAATCTGCCCCCATAATAAAGAAGAACTGTTTCTCCGGATAGAGGTTTTTTAATTTTGTCAGTGTCAGATACGTATAGCTTATCCCCTCCGAGGCTATTTCAATGTCGCAGAGGCGGAAATACGGTATCCCCTCAATGGCGAGAGAAACCATTTCCGCACGTATCTGAGGAGCGGTCATTTTTGCCTCGTCTTTATTTGGGGAATGGCCTGCCGGTATGAACCAGACTTCATCTAAGCCATATTCCCTGTAAGCGCTTTCGGCAATATTGATATGCCCCCAATGGATTGGGTCAAAAGAACCGCCGAATATTCCTATCTTCTCTCCCATCTCAAAGCCCCCGATAGTCCTGTCTAAGATTGGAACCTTATATTTTTGAAAGGTCAAATTTGGAGTTTTTTTTCGCCCGGCGGAAAAGGATCATTTTTTTCCCGATAACCTTCACCACCTCCGAATGGGTGCGCTCCGAAACCACGTCTGCTATTTCCCTGGGGTCATCCGCACAGTTTTTTAATACGGAAATCTTAATCAGTTCCCTTTTCTCTAACGCCTCATCGATTGCGGAGACCAGCTCCGATGTCAGGCTTGCTTTTCCAATCTGGAAAACAGAAGCCAGGGAATTTGCCTCACCGCTGAGATAAGCGCGCTGTTTGCTCGTTAATGCCATAAATGATGTCCTCTCTAATCTTCATTACTTATAATAATCAAATTCGTTGCCGTATATCCGGACTGTATCCCCATCCTGAATGCCCATTTTTTCCAATTCTTTTAAAATCCCCTGTTCCTTTAAGAACTTCTGGAAAAACAGGAAGCCTTTTTCCGTGTCAATGTTGGTATACCCCAGCATCTTGTCAATCTTTGGCCCTTCCACCACAAAGGCAGCGTCGTCCGCCCTCGTAACCGTAAAAGGTTCCTCCTGAAGGAACTGCGCCTCCGGGTCAAATTCCTGCGCATAAACCACCGGTTCCTGGCTGCACTGATTTAAAAGCTCCCGGACATGATAAAGCAGTTCCTTTAACCCTTTCCCACTGACGGCGGAAATGGGAAATATTTTTATGCCTTCCTCTTCAAAGGCTTCCCTCAGGCTTCGGATTACTTCGTTCTCGTCTCCGAAAACGGCGTCCATTTTATTGGCTGCGATTACCTGGGGTTTTTTCAACAGGGCGGGGTCATAGGCTTCCAATTCCCGGTTGATGGCGCGGATGTCCGCAATGGGATCGCGGCCCTCGGTTCCTGCAGCGTCCACTACGTGTATCATCACTTTCGTCCGCTCAATGTGGCGCAAAAATTCCAAACCTAATCCCACGCCCTCAGAAGCCCCCTCAATAAGCCCAGGGATATCTGCAATGACAAAACCGCCGGCCCCCTCCAAATCCACAACGCCCAAGTTGGGCTGCAAGGTCGTGAAGTGATAGTTGGCAATCTTGGGGCGGGCATTGGTCACGCGGGACAAGAGGGTGGATTTTCCTACATTCGGAAACCCTACCAGCCCCACGTCTGCGATGACCTTTAATTCCAGTTTCACTTCCAGCTCTATGGATTCGCCGCCGGGCTGCGCGTATTTGGGAGCCTGCATGGTAGACGTTGCAAAGTGCTGGTTTCCCAAACCGCCCCTGCCGCCTTTTAAGATAATCTGCCTGCGGTTGCCCCCGGACATATCCGCAATGACCTTTCCGGACGCCGCATCTTTGACCACCGTTCCGGCAGGAACCTTTAGCACCAAATCTTCGCCGTTTTTGCCGTGGCAATTACGTTTTCCGCCCTCTTCGCCGGGCTGTGCCGAAAATTTTCTTTTATGGCGGTAGTCCGTCAAAGTGTTTAATCCGTCGTCCACGACAAAAACGACGTCTCCGCCCTTTCCGCCGTCCCCGCCGTCGGGCCCGCCGTCGGGGACATATTTTTCACGCCGGAAACTCACATGGCCGTCCCCGCCTTTTCCTGATTTGATAATAATCGTTGCTCTATCTGCAAACATAGTGTTCCTCATTTCTGCGCTGCTTTTGTTTCATCCTTACTGAACCTTTCTCCCAAACAAGTTTATGCCAGCCATGTTATGACTTACAGCGCAGGCACAAACCTGAGAGCGAAAGATTTTATCCTCCCTGCTGCAACGGTTTTTCGGAGCAGCGAACGGATCTCTTTGATAAAGCAGAACAAAGGCTTTTCTGCTCCATCAAAGAGACCCGCCAAAGCAACCAAAGGTCGTCTTGCCGGGTCTGCAGTACATCATTATTCAGCTACTGGATAAACGGAAGCCTGTTTTTTATCTCTTCCTTTTCTTTCAAATCTTAAGATGCCATCTTTTAAGGCAAATAAGGTATCGTCGCCGCCGATGCCTACGTTTACGCCCGGATGGATCTTTGTCCCACGCTGTCTGTATAAAATGTTGCCAGCCTTTACGAACTGTCCGTCTGCCCTCTTTGCACCTAATCTCTTAGACTCGGAATCACGACCGTTCTTTGTAGAACCTACTCCTTTTTTATGAGCAAAAAACTGAAGATCAATCGAAAACATATGTTACACCTCCTCAAACTGTAGTTTCAAAAACTTCTTACCATAAGAAGACTGGATTCCTTCTAACCCCAAAACCATGGCGTTTATCAGCAGGTCTGCATCATGGCCGGCAGGATGCTCAAAACGGAAACGGATATCGCCCGTCTCTGCATCCGCCTCACAGGAAAAGCCCTCCTGCGTGAAAGCTTCTATGGCGTTTATGGTATTCTGCACAAGGATGGAAATCCCGGCGCAGACCACGTCGCTCCCACGGGACGCATACCCCGCATGGCCGCTGCACTCAAACCCGATAAATTCCTGATTCCGGTTTTGGAAAACCATAACCTTAGTCATAACGCTTTCCTGTCAATTATGCGTTGATTTTTTCAATCTTAACGCGGGTATACGCCTGTCTGTGGCCGTTTTTCTTGTGGTAGCCGGTTTTTCTCTTGTACTTGTATACGATAATCTTTTTCCCTCTGCCTTCTTTTACCACGGAAGCCTCTACGGAAGCGTTCGCTACATCAGATCCAACTTTTATCCCATTGTCAGATACAGCCAACACCTGATCAAACGTTACCTTTTCACCAGCTTCCAAACCAAGTTTTTCAATGGTAATGATATCGCCTTCGGATACTTTGTACTGTTTACCACCTGTTGCTATAATTGCGTACATATGGCACCTCCTATTTATCATTACTCGCCAGTTATGGCGCCCCTCAAAATGAGCGGACTTTCAAGCCTCACTGTGCGGCATACTTCGTAAGCATAACACAGGAACATGGTTACGTCAACTACTTTCGGACAAATTTTTTCTTCAAAAGTAACAGTTCAGCCCACGCCATTCGCAATCCCGCACTACGGGCTTCAAAATTGCTCATGAACAGGCGTTCTGCTTATGCCAAACGGCTGCCTTCCTATTTTTAACGGACTGCAAAAACCAGCAGCACGACTGCCCCAAGCAATATGCGATACCATCCG